>JBJTYK010000052.1:0-3278 GCA_046082745.1 Actinomycetota bacterium
CCCCCCCCCCCCCCCCCCCCCCCCCCCCCCCCCCCCCCCCCCCCCCTCCCCCCCCCGCCGCGCCGGTCGCCCTCCTTCCAGCGCTCCGCGAGGAGCGGCAGCGCGAAGAGCGCCGGGTAGAGCTTCGCGGCGGCGCCGATGCCGAGGAGCGCCCCGGCGGTCGCGTCGCGGTGGCGGGCCGCGGCGAGGAGCGCCGCCGTCGCCGCCGCGACCGCGATGAGGTCCCAGTTCATGAACGCGTAGAGGACGAGCGTCGGCGCGGCGACGAGGTAGAGCACGCGGTCGCCGGAGAGCCGCCACAGGCAGAACGCGGCGATGCCGGCGAGGACCGCGAGCGCGAGGACGTTCGCGAGGAAGTACGCGCGCGTCTCCGAGCGCCAGCGGTTCGGGTCCGATCCGTCGTCGCGTCCGAGGACGAGCGCGCTCCACGCGTCGGTCGCCGACGCGGTCGCCCGCATGAAGTACATCGTGAGCACCGGGTACTCGTCGCACACGCCCTCGGCGGTCGCACAGGCGTCGAGGTAGGGGAGGCGTCCGCCCTGCAGCTGTTCGGAGTACCGGAGCGGGACGATGTCGGTGTAGCAGCGGGTCGTGTACTGCTGCCCGGTCCAGGCGCCGTCGGCGCAGCCCGCCTTCGTCGCGAAGCCGAGCGCGAGCGTGAGGGCCAGCAGGGCGAGGACGACGCCGATGCCGAGGGTCCGCCGCATCGGCGGATTATCCCCCGCGGGCCGACCTAGTCGCCGTACGAGTGCGCGTCGTCGGGGAAGGTCCCCGCCGCGACCTCGCGCGCGAAGGCGCCCGCGGCGTCGGCGATCGTCGTGCGGAGGTCCGCGTAGGCCTTCGCGAGCTTCGGCAGGCGCTCGTTCAGTCCGAGGAGGTCGTTCACGACGAGGACCTGGCCGTCGCACGACGGCCCCGCGCCGATCCCGATCGTCGGCACCTGGAGCGACCGCGTGATGTCGGCGGCCACGGCGGCGGGCATCGCCTCGAGGACGACCGCGAACGCCCCCGCCTTCTCGAGGCCGGCGGCGTGTTCGAGGACGCGCGACGCCGCCTCGCCGCGTCCCTGCACCCGGAATCCGCCGAGCGCGTGCACCGACTGCGGCGTGAGCCCGACGTGCGCCATCACGGGGATCCCCGCCTCGACGAGCCGGTGGACGAGATCGTACTGCGGTCCCTCGACCTTCACCGCCTGCGCGCCGCCCTCCTTCAGGAAGCGACCGGCGTTCCGCACGCCCTCCTCCGCGGACGCCTGGTACGACATGAACGGCATGTCGCCGACGACGAGCGCGTCCGACGCTCCGCGGGCGACGGCCTTCGTGTGGTGGAGCATCTCGTCCATCGTCACGGGCAGTTCGTCCGCGTAGCCGAGGACGTTCCGGCCGACCGAGTCGCCGACGAGCAGGACCGGGATGCCGGCCGCGTCGAGGATGCGCGCGGTCGGGAAGTCGTAGGCGGTGAGCATGGCGAAGCGGCGGCCCTCGGCCTTCCACGCCCGGAGATCGTTCACGGTGGTCCGCACGGCTCGCGCCTCCTTCCGAAGTGCACGGCGGCGGGAAGTGTAGCGGGGCGGGGGGGTGTCAGGGGGTGCTGCTAGGGTCCGCCTCCGGTCGGTATCATCTGGACGCCAAGCGCACATCCTGCTCCCGCAGACCGCGGGGGCCGTCCAGACCAAAGGAGGTGGAACGCTGAGGCGGTACGAAGCCATGCTCATCCTGCCCCCCGAGGCCGACGAGTCGGTCGTCCAGGGGGCTGTGGACCGGATCGCCGGGATCATCTCCCCCGGGGGAGGTTCCGTCGGCAAGGTCGACCGTTGGGGTCGCAAGCGGCTCGCGTTCGAGATCGCCCGACAGAGCGAGGGCTACTACGTCGTCGCCGAGTTCGAGGCGGACCCGAGCGTCATCAAGGAACTCGAGCGGACCCTGCGGATCGCCGATGAGGTCCTCCGCGCAAAGGTGGTCGTCCGCGGCGACGCCGCGTGACGTTCTAGCACTTCCCCCTCCCCGGCACGCCATCCGACGGGGAGAGGACAAGATCGGTAGGTGATGGAGATGTCGAGCGAGAACCAGATCACCATCGTCGGGAACCTGACGGACGACCCCGAACTGCGGTACACGCCGAACGGCGCGGCCGTGGTGAAGTTCCGCGTCGCGGTGAACCGCCGCTACAAGGACGAGTCGGGGCAGTGGAAGGACGGGGACACCTCGTACTTCACCGTCAACGCCTGGCGCACCCTCGCGGAGAACGCCGCCGAGTCCCTGCAACGGGGCATGCGCGTCGTCGTCGCGGGGCGGCTCCAGATGCGTTCCTGGGAGACCCAGGACGGGGACAAGCGCACGGTGGTGGAGATCGAGGCCGACGAGCTCGGCCCCAGCCTGAAGTGGGCCAAGGCCCGCGTCGAGCGGCAGAGCCGCGGCGGCGGCGGTGGCGGCGGCAACTTCGGTGGGGGCGGAGGCGGCGGCGGAGACTGGTCCGCACCGGCTTCGGTCGGCGCTCCCACGAATGACGAGGAGACCCCCTTCGATGCCCCCTAAGAGTGCCGGACGCAACCGTCGTGGTCCGAAGAAGGAGAAGGACGACAAGGCCTGGCAGAAGAAGCAGAAGCGCAAGGTCTGCATCTACTGCAAGGACCGCGTCGAGTACGTCGACTGGAAGGACGTGAGCACGCTGCGCAAGTTCGTCTCGGACCGGGGCAAGATCCGCGCCCGCCGCGTCTCGGGCAACTGCGTGCAGCACCAGCGCGAGGTCGCCACGGCCGTCAAGAACGCGCGGGAGATGGCCCTCCTCCCCACGTCGGCCCGATGAAGGTCGTCCTCCAGCAGTCGGTCGAGAAGCTCGGCGACCCCGGCGACATCGTCGAGGTCGCGGACGGCTACGCGCGGAACTACCTCGTCCCGCGCGGCCTCGCGGTGCGCGCCACGAAGGGCATGGTGCGCCACGTCGAGAGCCTCCAGCGCTCGCACGCGTCGAAGACCGAGAAGGAGCGCTCCGAGGCGCGCGCGGTCGCCGCGCGGCTCGCGGCGTCCCCGCTCACGGTCCGGGCGAAGGCCGGCGAGGAGGGGCGGCTGTTCGGCAGCGTCACCGCCGGCGACGTCGCCGAGGCCCTCCGCGCCCAGACCGGTCTCGCGATCGACCGCCACGACGTCACCCTCCGGGAGCCGATCCGTTCGGTCGGGTCCCACGAGGTGTCCGTGCGCCTGTTCGCGGGCGTCGACCAGGCCGTCACGGTCCAGGTCGAGGCCGAGTAGTCCGAGGGGCGGGGCCGCCTGCGGCGGCCC
>JBJTYK010000053.1:0-15788 GCA_046082745.1 Actinomycetota bacterium
ACCGACGCCCCGAGCGGGTCGTCGTCGAGGAGCTCGCGGCCCACCGGCACGCCCGCCACGACGAGCTCCGCCCGGCGGCCGAAGTTCGCCTGGACGAACACGCCGACCGCGTAGCGCTCGCCGCCGTGCTCGACGATCCGCGACGCGGTCCCCGAGCCCGCCTTGTAGCCGTAGGCGTTCATGCCGGTCCCGCCGCCGACCGAGCCCTCCTCGATCGGTCCCGACGTCGCGGCCTCGAGCGCCGCGACCGCGTGCTCGGGCCGCACGTGGAGGCCCGCGACGTCGTTCAGCCATCCGTCCCACGTCTCGGCGGCGACCGGCAGGAACCACGTGTCGCTCGCGTCCGGGTAGTTCGCGGCGATCCACCGGACGATCCCCTCGTGCGCCGCGCCGATCGCGTGCGTGTTCGTGATGGCGATCGGCCCCGAGGTCGTCCCCGACTCCGCGATCCACGCGGCGCCGGTCATCTCGCCGTTCCCGTTCTGGGAATGGAAGCCCGCCGCGCACGGGTCGCCGCGATCGGCGCGTCCGCGCGGATGGATCGCCGTCACACCGGTGCGGACGTCGCTCCCCTCGACGAGCGTCGTGTAGCCCACCTCGACGCCGGGGACGTCGGTGATCGCGTTCCAGCGACCGGGCGTTCCGGCGAACGGGATGCCGAGCGAACGGGCGCGCGGCTTCCCGGAGGGCGTGGCGAGGAGCGGATCGGCGGCCATGGGGCCGCCATGCTAGTCCGGGTGCCGCGACTCAGTCCGCGCGCAGGGCCGACGACGTGACGTCCTCGAAGCGCGCGGCGCCGAGGAGCGCGAGGGCGTTGCGGAGTTCCTCGACGAGGAGGCGGAGCACCGCGGTGACGCCCTGCGAGCCGGCCGCCGCGAGGCCGTAGAGCGCGGGCCGGCCGACGAGGACCGCGTCGGCGCCGAGCGCGCGCGCCTTCACCGCGTCGGTCCCGCGCCGGATGCCGCCGTCCACGAGGAGCGGCACGCGTCCGGCGACGGCCTCCGCGCAACGCGGGAGCGCGACCGCGGTCGCGGGCGCGGTGTCGAGCTGGCGACCGCCGTGGTTCGAGACGACGACCGCGGCGAGGCCGTGCTCGACCGCGAGCCGCGCGTCGTCGGGGTGGAGCACCCCCTTCACGACGAGCGGGAGGTCCGTCCACGTCGCGACCTCCGCGAGGTCGTCCCACGTGAGCGAGGGGTCGAAGAGCCGGGGCAGGTCGAACATCGTGATCGGCTCCGTCGTCCCGGTCGAGGCGATCGAGGGGACCGCGAGGTCGCCGCCGAGCGTGAACCCGGTGCGCAGTTCCCGTTCGCGCCGTCCCGCGGGCGGCAGGTCCACCGTGACGACGATCGCCTCGAACCCGCACGCGGCCGCCTCGTCGACGATCGCGCGGGTGAGCCCGCGGTCGCGCAGGACGTAGAGCTGGAACCAGCGCGCGACGTCGGGGACGCCGTCCGCGAGCCCGCGCGGGCCGGTGTGCGCGAGCGTCGAGAGGACGTAGAGCGCGTCGGCGTCGCGCGCCCCGCGCGCGGTCGCGACCTCGGCCTCCGCGTCGGCGAGGCCGTGGAACGCCGTCGGGCCGACGAGGAACGGATGCGCGAGGCGGCGCCCGAGCACCGTGCAGGAGGTGTCGACGGCGTCGACACCGCGGAGCACCCGCGGCCAGAGCATGAGCGACCGCCACGCCTCGACGTTGCCGCGCAGCGTGATCTCGTCGGCCCCGCCGCCGGCGTAGTAGCCGTGCGTCGCCTCGGGCAGGATCTCCGCGAAGACCGCCTCGTAATCGGCGAGCGTGCGCGGCAGACCGTCGGGACCCGTCGGCACCGACGCGAGCGCCGCCGCCCGTCGCTCCCAGGGCGCGCCGCTCACCGGACCGCCGGTCCCGGGCCGACGTGGGTAGCCGACGCGATCGCCGCGTCGAGGAGCGCCTCGCCGGCCTCGACGTTCGACTCCGCGCCGGAGTTCTCGTTCAGCCGGTCGCCGTCGAGCCCGTCGGCGACGCGTCCGCGGGCGCGGTCGTAGACGACCGCGCCCGCGGGGTTCCGCCCGTCGAACCACGCGCGCGCCTCCGCGGCGAGTTCGTCCCACGGTCCCTCGCACGCCCGTTCGAGCCGGTCGAAGTCGTAAACGACCGACGCGACGTCGTAGGCGGTGATCGTCGGTCGGTCGAAGCGCTTGCGCACGATCGGCTCGAGGAGCTCCTCGGCGCTTCGGCGCGCGCGCTCCACGAGCCGGTGGTCCTCGAGGAAGACGCCCGCATCCGCGAGCACGCCCTCCTGGATGTGCGCCCACAGGTGCGGCTCGCCGCGCTCGTCGGGGTTGTTCATGAGGACGTGGTGGTCGCGCACGTCGGCGATCTCGTCGGCCCAGCGACGGACGTCGGGGAGCAGCCCGCTCCACCCCGCGCGCACGAGGTCGAGCGCGACGCGCAGGTGGAGCGCGCGGACGTCGGAGGGGACCGTCATCGCGCGGGCGCGCTCGAGGCCGTGCTCGACGGCCTCCATCGCCCGTTCGTCGCCGAAGACGAGGTACGCGCGGGCGAGCCCCTCGATCGCGCGCGCCTGCCAGAAGTTCTCGCCGGTCGCCGACGTGATGCCCGTCGCGTTGCGCGTGCCGTCCCAGTCCTCGACGAAGTTGATCCAGCCGCCGTCGGCCTCGCGCATCCACAGGACGAACGCCGTGAGGCCCTCGGCCCACGCGCGGATCGGGTCGAGCGGCGACGCGCTCCACACGCGCGCGAGCAGCCCGAGGACCCGCGCCGCGTCGTCGACGCAGGCGACGCCCTCGAACCCGGCCTCGCGCGCGGGCAGCAGTTCGCCGTCGGGGCGTGCGTAGACGGCGACGGCGAGCGCGCCCGGACCCGCGGCCGGGAGGGGACGCGTGAGCCGCGCGAGCTGCCTCAGCACGGACGGAGCTGGGCGAGCACGTCGTCGAGGGTGAAGTCGGCCGCGGCGAGGTGGGTGTCCGCCCCGCCGTAGTACACGCGGATCCGCCCGTCGTCGAGGACGACGTGGCCGCTCGGGAACACGACGTCGTGCAGGAGCCCGTCGCGCTCGTAGGGGAGTTCCGGGACGAGGAGCGGGTCGAGCGTGCGCGCGAGCGCCCGCGACGGGTCCTCCGCGTCGAGCAGGAGCGCGCCCATGCCGTAGCGGTTCGTGCGGTCGGCCCCGTGGTAGAGCTCGAGCCACCCGCCGTCGACGCGGATCGGCACGAGGCTCGCGCCGATCCGCGTCTCGTCCCACATCCCCGGCCGCGGCAGCGCGACGGGTCGGTGCCCGCCCCAGTGGGCGAGGTCGGGGGACTCCGCGAGCCAGATGCCGAGGACGTGCTGGAACGACGCCGGCATCGGCCGCGTGAACGCGACGTAGCGACCGTTCACCTTCCCCGGGAACAGGACGACGTCCTTCATGTCGGGCAGGAAGATCGTCCCGTGGCGCTCGAACGTGCGGAAGTCGGTCGTGCGCAGGAGCGCCGTCGTGATCCCGAGCCGGCTCACCGCGACGTAGGTGATCGCGAACTCGTCCTCGAGGTCGGTCACCCGCGCGTCCTCGACGCCGTACTCCTCGAGCGGCCCCATCGGGCGGATCGACGGCTCGGCCTCGATCGTGAACCTCGCGCCGTCGGCGCTCCGCGCGACGCGCAGGTGGGAGATGTGGCTGAGGAAGTCGGTCGTCTGCGCATCGTGCGGGAGGTTCGGGTTGCGGAAGCGCACCGTGCGCGGGTCGGAGAGGTCGACGTTCGGGTCGTCGCGGCGCACGACCGCGATGACGAGGTCGTGGCGGGGGCTCTCCATGTCGATGATCGGAACGCCGACGACGTCCTCGCTGCGGAGCCCCTCGGGGAGCGGCGCGAGCTCGGGTGACTGGCCGCGCAGGTCGAGCAGGCGCGCGCCGGGGGGGATCCCTGCGTCGAGCGCCGGGCGCTCGGCGACGCGCACGAGCGCGACGACCTCGTCGCCCACCTGGGCGATCCCCGCGTTGATCGTCGAGACGACCTCGAGGCCCGCCTGCGAGGGGCGGACGTCGGCGGGGCTGATGAGCGGGTTCTCCGGAAGGCGCGCGGCGATCGGCCGGGCGACGGAGCCGCCCGGCCGACGCCGCACGCGCTTGCGCTTCGGTTCCTCGCGCACGATCGAGCGCATGAGCTCGTGGACGCGCTTGCCGGTCTTCGGCCAGGTGAACTCGTTCGCGTAGGCGTAGGCGTTGCGCTCGAGGGTCGCCTTGCGGGCGGGGTCGGCGAGGATGCCGTGGATCGCCTCCGCGATGCCCTCCGCCGAGCGGAACGGCACGAGGACGCCGCGCTCGTCGGCGAGCGCCTCCTGCGCGTGGAGGTAGGGCGTCGAGACGACCGCCTTGCCCGCGCCGAGCGCGTAGCTGAGCGTGCCGCTCGTGATCTGGTTCGGGTCGAGGTACGGCGTCACGTAGACGTCGCTCGCGAGGAGGAGGTCGATGAGGTCCTCCTGGCTCATGTACTGGTTGATGAACTTCACGTGGTCGCCGAGGTCGAGCGCGTCGACGGACTTCATGAGGCCGTTGCGGTACTCCTCGCCGTGCTGGCGCAGGAGTTCGGGGTGCGTCTGCCCGGCCACGAGGTAGAGGGCGTCGGGGTGCGCGGCCGCGACGCGCGGCATCGCCTCGATCACGTACTCGAGGCCCTTGCCGGGTCCGACGAGGCCGAACGTCGAGATGATCTGGCGGCCCTGCAGCCCCATCTTCTCCTTCAGGCGTCGACGACCGCGCGGCTCGATGTGCGGCATGCCGTGCTGGATCACGTGGATCGGCGCGGTGACGCCGTAGGTGTCGCGCAGGATCCCGACCGCGGTCTCGGCCTGGACGATGAGTCCGGTGCTCGCCGCCGCGACCGCGCGGACGGCGTCGCGGATGCCGGGGGAGGGTTCGGGCAGCACCGTGTGCATCGTGACGAGCGTCGGCTTCTCGACGTTCTCGAGGAACGGCAGGAGGTGGTCCTCGTAGCCGCCGGCGATCCACCGCCCGTCCTCCCAGGTCTCTTCGGGCCAGCGGCCGTAGAGCCCGAACTCGTGCTGGACGCACACGGCGTCCACGGTCGAGGTCGCGATCGCGTGGCCGATGCGGGCGTAGCTGTCGGGCTGACCCTGCGAGATCCGCCAGCGCACGGTGGCGCCGTAGGCGCGGGCGACGTGCGGCTCGTCGATCGCGGCGACCTCGCAGCGGAGCTTCGGGTCGGCCTCGCGCACCGCCTGGATGAGGTCGGCGGAGAAGGTGGCGATGCCGCACTTGCGGGGCGGCCAGGTCGACACGAACGCGAAGCGCATGGGGCAAGCCTACCTGCGTAGACTGCGCGGGTGCTCCGGCTCGAAGCCCTCACGATCGACTGCGACGACCACCTCGCGGTCGCTCGGTTCTGGGAGGCCGCGCTCGGGTGGGAGATCGCCGAGACCGACGACGAGGGCACCGTCCTCCGTCCGCCCGCGGGCGTCGGTGCGACGGAGCTCCTCTTCCTGAAGGTCCCCGACCGGAAGTCCTCGAAGAACCGCCTCCACCTCGACCTGCGCCCGGACGATCAGGCCGCCGAGGTCGCGCGCCTCGAGGGCATCGGCGCCCGCCGGGTGGAAATCGGCCAGACCGATGAGGTCACCTGGGTCGTCCTCGCGGATCCGGAGGGCAACGAGTTCTGCGTCCTACGCGCGACCTCCTGAGGCGGTCGAGCGGCGGTGCCCCCGGCAGGAATCGAACCTGCGCACACGGTTTAGGAAACCGCTGCTCTATCCACTGAGCTACGAGGGCGGGGGCCGGTAGGGAACCCGGTCGGAACCCTCCCTGCCTCGAGAGTCTAGAAGGGTGCGGCAGCGTCCCGTGGTGGCTTCTCAGGGTGCCGTTCGCCCGCTCGGTGCATCGTGTCGGGATGCCCTTCGCGGTTCTCCACATCCGTCTTCGTGCCGATCGCCTCAGCGGTGGGCGGACCTCGGAGGACCACAAGCGGGGTCCGGGACGGCCGGTTTACTCCGATACGATGCCCGAACGCGATCCGCGCACGACCGTGTGAACGACCATCCGGCTCCCGGCGACGGAGAGATGAGCATCGTGGGCAAGGCGACACCGGACCCGACGCGGCTCACCCCCGAGGCGTACCTTCGACATCTGGACCGCGATGTGCACGCCCTCGTCGCCGCGGCCACCGACATGGAGGCTCGGGTTCCCGGCTGTCCCGATTGGAACGTGCGGGACCTGCTCTCCCACGTGATCGGCGTCTATCGCCACAAGGTCGCGGCGCTCGTGTCGGGCGCCGCGCCCGAGCCGCCGACGGACGGCGACTGGGGGTCGCTCGACGAGGGAGCGGATCCGCGTTGGACGCTCGTGGACGCCTATGCGGAACTGCGGCCGCTGCTGGACGTCCCGCCCGAGACGTCCGCGTGGAGCTGGTGGCCCCCGGAGCAGACGGTCGGCTTCTGGCAGCGGCGGATGGCGCTCGAGACCGTCGTCCACCGATGGGACGCCGAGTCCGCGACGGGCGCGGGAGGGCGGATCGATCGCGAACTCGCCGACGACGGTTCCGACGAACTGCTCGGCTGGCTCACGTGGGACTGGACTGAGGTCCCCCAGACCGAGGCGCTCGGACAGGCCGTCGTGGTCGCCTCGCCGGCGAGGGCCTGGCGCGTCCGGTTGCACGTCACTTCCGTGGAGGTCGAACGGTGTGATCCGACTGCGGGTGACGCGGCCGCGACCATCGCTGGCGACCCGACCGACCTCTTCCTGCACCTCTGGGGACGGCCGGTCGCCGGTCCGGTGACCGGAGCGGGCGACCCGCTCGCGTTGCGCCTCCTGCGCGAGCGGCTCTCCATGGCCACCACCTGAGCGAGTCCGCGAGGGGTCGCGAGCGACTCGACCTCGGGATCGAGGACTCGACGGTCGAAGGGTCCTCGCACCGGACGGAACGGGCGTGTCGGTGGGGGGTGGCATCATGGTTCCTGGCAGCCCCCGGCGATCGCCCGGGCGCGCCGCCACCGAACGGAGGACCCCCGTGGCCAACACCTTCGACCCGACCGCGAAGAAGCCCTTCCGGATCAGCCGCAGCAAGATCGACCTCTTCTTCGCCTGCCCGCGGTGCTTCTACCTCGACCGTCGTCTCGGCATCGCCCGACCCACGGGACCACCGTTCTCCCTGAACAACGCCGTCGACGCGCTCCTCAAGCGCGAATTCGACGCGTACCGGGAGGAGGGTCGACCCCATCCGCTCATGGCGAAGCATGGCCTCGCCGCCGTCCCGTTCCAGCACGATTCCCTCGAGGCGTGGCGCGACGCGCTGCGGCGCGGCATCCGTCACGTGCACGCGCCGACGAACCTCGAGGTGACCGGCGGCATCGACGACGTCTGGCAGGACGCCGAGGGCGACCTCATCATCGTGGACTACAAGGCGACCGCGAAGCTCGGCGAGGTGAACCTCGACGCGCCGTGGCAGGACAGCTACAAGCGCCAGGTCGAGGTCTACCAGTGGCTCTTCCGCAAGAACGGTTTCCCGGTGAGTGACACGGCCTACTTCGTCTACGTGAACGGCCGGCTCGACGAGCCGGCCTTCGACGAGCGGCTCGTGTTCCGCACATCACTGCTTCCCTACGACGGTTCCGACGCGTGGGTCGAGCCCGCGCTCGAGGCGATCCGCGAGACCCTCGTCGCGGACGCGCCGCCGATGCCGGCGGAGACCTGCGACCACTGCCGCTACGTCGCGGGGGCCGCGGGGGCGTAGCAGCGGCCGAACCGCCGCCGGGTCAGTCCTGGGGTTCGCCGGATGCCGCGGACGGGCCGGTCGGGTGGCCGAGCTTCGTCGCGATGCGGTCGATCCGCGCCATGTGCGCGACGATGTCGTCGCGGGCCTGCTTCGCCTCGTCCGTGAGACCGGTCAGCTGGTCGATCTTCCAGTGCTTGAACAGGATCGGTCGCAGCACCTGGTCGTGGTGGATGCGGAGGTTGTAGACCCCCGCGCGCGCCATCGCCTTCGCCTTGTCCGCGAAGCCCGGCATGTCCTCGCCCGGCATCGCGAAGTTCCGGACCTGCCGGCGGATCGCGAGCATCATGTCCGAGGGCGCCATCTGCAGGGCCGCCGCCGCGAGGTCCCGGTAGAAGACGTAGTGGAAGTTCTCGTCGGTCGCCACGCGCTGTGTGAGGCGGATCGCCGTCTCATCCTCGGTGAGCAGGCCGGTGTTGCGGTGCGAGATGCGCGTCGCGAGCTCCTGGATCGACGTGAAGACGACGCCGTCGAGCGGGCCGATCTCCGCGAACTCCGGGTACCAACCGCGCTGCACCATGTCCATGCGCCCCTGCTCGAGCACGGCCGGGTCGATGCCGCGCGTCACGACGAGGTAGTCGCGCAGGACGATGGCGTGGCGTCCCTCCTCGGCGGTCCAGCGACGGACCCACTCGCCCCACGCCTCCTCGTGCCCGAACGTGTCCCAGATCGCGAGGTGGTAGTAGGGGAGGTTGTCCTCGGTGAGGAGGTTCACCTCGAGCGAGATCTGCGCGATGTCGGGGAGCCGGCTGTCGCTCGGCTGCCACGGCTCCTTCACGTAGTTCCGCCCCTCCTCGTACGGGACGAACTCGTGCGGCTGCCACTCCGAGAAGGTCGAGATGTGGCGGTTCAGGCCACGCGCGACGACCGGCTGGAGCTCGCGGAGGAGTTCCGGGTTGTTCGGCTCTCGTCCGGGCACGGGCGTCGTCTCCTCCGTCGGGGTCCGTGGAACTCGCCCGGGCACGCCGCGTGCCGGCCGAGCCCCCATCCTAATGGACGGATGTCCGGCGGCCCGGGTGCTCCGGGTAGCGTGGTCGCCCATGGCGCGGATCGCGGTGGTGGGCAGCGGGATCGGAGGCCTCGGGGCCGCGTGGGCGCTCGCCCGCCGACACGAGGTCGCCGTCCTCGAGGCCGAGGAGCGCCCCGGCGGGCACGCGAACACCGTGGAGGTCTCCGACGGTGAGCGCTCCGTGGCGGTCGACACCGGGTTCATCGTCCACAACCGGCTGAACTACCCGAACCTCGTCGCGCTGTTCGACGCGCTCGGGGTCCCGACGCGCGAGAGCGAGATGTCGTTCTCGGTGTCGATCGGCGAGGGTCGCTACGAGTACGGCAGTTCGCCGTCGGGGTTCCTCGCGCAGCCGTGGAACGCGCTGCGGCCATCGACCTGGCGGATGCTCCGCGACCTCTCGCGGCTCGGACGTGCGGCCGAGCGTCCGGAGATCCTCGCCTCGCGCGAGGCCGTCGGACCGTGGCTGCGGCGCGAGGGGTACTCGCGCGCGTTCGTCGACCGCATGCTGCTGCCGATGACCGCGGCGATCTGGTCGGCGGGCATCGAGGGGATCGAGGCCTACCCGGTGGGGTCGATGCTCGCGTTCCTGCGGAACCACGGACTGCTCGGCTTCCGCGACCGCCCCGTGTGGTGCACCGTCGTCGGCGGGAGCCGCGAGTACGTCGGGCGGATCGTCGCGGCACTCGGACCCGACGCCGTCCGGCTCGGCGCCCGCGTCGCCGGCGTCGTCCGCGACGACGCCGGCGTGACCGTGCGCGTCGACGGTCGCCCCGACGAGCGGTTCGAGCATGTCGTGCTCGCGACGCACGCGGATCACGCGCTCGCGATCCTCGGCGCGGACGCGACGTCGGAGGAACGGGCGGTGCTCGGCGCGTTCCGGTTCCAACGCAACGTCGCGGTCCTCCACCGCGACGCGTCGTTCCTCCCCAGGCGTCCGAGCGCCCGTGCGAGCTGGAACTACCTCGCCGAGCGTCTGCGCCAGCCGGGGGCGGTCTCGCTCACGTACTGGATGAACCGCCTCCAGGGCCTCGAGACCGCGGAGCCGGTCCTCGTCACGCTGAACCCGGCGCGTGCGCCGGCCGGCTGGTCGCGGTCGTTCGTCTACGAGCACCCCCAGTACGATGCCGGGACGGTCGCGGCGCAGGAGCGGATGTCCGAGGTGCAGGGACGGCGGCGCACCTGGTTCGCGGGGGCGTGGCTCGGGCACGGGTTCCACGAGGACGGGCTGCGGAGCGGCCTCGCGGTCGCGGCCGCGCTCGGCGCCCCCGCGCCGTGGCAGCAGGGAGCCGACAGGATGCCATCGTGAGGAGCGCGATCTACCCCGCCACCGTGATGCACGAGCGGCGCTGGCCGAAGCGCCATCGGTTCACGTACGGCGTGTACGTCGGGCTCTTCGACCTCGACGAACTGCCGACGCTGGGTCGCGAGGTCCGCGGGTTCGCCCACAACCGCTTCGCGCCGTTCGCGTTCCACGACCGGGACCACGGCCCGCGGGACGGCTCGCCGCTGCGGCCCTGGTTCGAGGGGATCCTGCGCGAGGCGGGCATCGACGTCGACGGGGGACCGATGGCGGTGCTCGCGATGCCCCGGGTCTTCGGCCACGTCTTCAACCCGATCGCCGTCTGGTTCGCGTGGGACCGCGCGGGCGCGCTCGTCGCGGTGCTCTACGAGGTGTCGAACACGTTCGGGGAACGGCTCTCGTACCTCTGTCCGGTCGACGCCGACGAACCCCTCGACGCCGCGGGCACGGTGCGCCACACCTTCGACAAGCGGCTGTTCGTCTCGCCGTTCATCGACATGGAGGCGACGTACGCGTTCCGGGTGCGGCCGCCCGACGAACGGGTCGCGGTGCTCGTCGAGGAGACCCTGCCGGAGGGCCACCTCCTCACGGCGACGCTCGTCGGGCGGCGCCGGCCGTTCACCTCGATCGAGCTCTGGCGCGCGTTCGCGTCGCACCCGATGGTCACGCTGAAGGTCGTCGCCGGCATCCACTTCGAGGCGGTGCGGCTGTGGCGCAAGGGCGCCCCGTACCGCAGGCGCGGCCGTGAGCGTCGTCGCCCGGGCGCTGCTCCGCACGATCGGCGGTCAGGTGCGCGTCGGTTCGCTCACGGTGCGCGATCCCGAGGGCGGGATCCACGTGTTCACCGGCGACGCCCCGGGGCCGAGCGCGGAGGTCGTGCTGCGGGAATGGTCGCTCCTGCCGGCCCTCGCGACGACCGGCGCGATCGCCCTCGCGGACGGATGGATCGCGGAGACGTTCGATTCCCCGGATCTCCCCGCGCTCATCGAGCTCTCGACGCTCCACCTCGAGCGCGAGCACCGCACGCTCCCGCCCTGGATCGAACGCCCGGGCCAGGCGCTCTGGCGTGCGATCGGGCGCGCCTCCGCGACGCGCGGGCCGATCACCGACATGGCGCAGCACTACGACCTCGGCAACGCGTTCTACGCGCTCTGGCTCGACGAGACGATGACGTACTCGTCCGCGTACTTCCTCGACGACGCGATGACGCTCGCCGACGCGCAGCGCGAGAAGTACCGGCGGCTCGCCGCGCGCACGGGGATCGAGCGGGGCGCGCGCGTGCTCGAGATCGGCTCCGGATGGGGGGCGTTCGGCGCGTACCTCGCGGGCGACCTCGGCTGCGACGTGACGACCCTCACGATCTCCAGGGAGCAGGCCGCGTACGTCGAGGACCTCATCGCGCGGCGCGGTCTCGGCGACCGCTACCGGGTCCTCGTCCAGGACTTCGAGGCCTCCTCGGGACGGTTCGACGCGGTCGTCTCGGTGGAGATGATCGAGTCGATCCCGGGCTCGCGGTGGCCGGCGTTCTTCCGGGTGCTCCGCGACCGACTCGAACCCGGCGGGCGGGTGGGGCTCCAGTCGATCGTCGTGGCCGACCGCCACTGGCGCGACAGCAACGCGAATCCCGACTTCGTCCGCCGCTACATCTTCCCCGGCGGGCAGGTGCCCTCGCCCGGCGTGCTGCGCGCGTCGGCCGAGCGGGTCGGCCTCGACTGGCTCGACGAGGAGTGGTTCGGCGCGAGCTACGCGCGGACGCTCGCCGCCTGGCACCGGAACTTCGACGCGGCGTGGGACCGCATCGCCCCGCTCGGGTTCGACCGCCGCTTCCAGCGGATGTGGCAGTACTACCTCTCGTACACCGAGGGGGGCTTCCGGGCCGGACGGGTGGACGTCGGTCAGGTCGTGCTCGGGCGGCCGTAGCCGCCCGCCCGGACGAGCCGGCAGATGCGCCCCGGATCCGGTCGGCTCACTCGACGGTGAACGAGCCGTGCATCCCCGCGGCGTAGTGCCCGGCGACGTTGCAGTAGTAGACGTAGGTGCCCGACTCGAGCGCGAAGGTCTCGGAGGCGGTCGTGCCGGCGGCGAACTCGGCGATCTCGCCGACCTCCTCCAGGCACGCACCGGCCGCGTCGACAAGGACGTCAGGGAGCGTCGGGAGCATCGCGGGGTCGAGCGTGGACCGCTGCACCACCAGTTCGTGCGTGCTCGGGCCCTCGTTCGTCATCTCGAACGTCACGTCGCCCCCGGCGATGGTCGAGGCGTCGAGTTCGATCGCGAAATCGCGGACCCGCCCCGTCACCGTCGTGGATGTGCCGCCGCACGCGGGCGCCACGATCATGCCTGCCGCGACCACCGCCACCAACCGATGCATCTTCGACATGGGGTTCCCCTCCTCTCCCGGCCCTCGCGGCGACGCTACTCCCGCCCTCGAAGGCGAGCAAATCGGGGTCGGACCGAGGGTCGCTCCGCCGCGGAAGCGTCCGGTTCCCCGTCCCTGCCACAGACACGCCTGGGATGGGCTATCGTCCGCGACGGTCAGGTCGTCGCAGTCGGACAGGAGGGGACGGACCTCGCATGGATCTCTCATCGCTCGTCATCGCTGCCCAGATCATCGTCGCGCTCACCGTCGCGAACGTGTGGCTGCTCCGCGCGGAGAAGCCGACGCCGTTCCGCGGCGGCTCGGCGCAGACCCTGCGCGAGGAGTTCGCGGTCTACGGCCTGCCCGCGTGGTCGCTGCCGGTCGTGCGTGCGCTGAAGCTCGCGTGCGCGGCGCTCCTGCTCGTCGGGCTCGCCTCGCCGGACCTCACGCTCTATGGGGCGTACGGGATGGCCTTCTTCATGGTGGGCGCGGTCGCGGTGCACCTGAAGATCCGGGATCCGCTCATGAAGTCGATGCCGGCCGCGGTCATGCTCGCGCTCTGCCTGTTCATCGCGCTCGCGCGGTAGACGAGGACCACCGGGGACGAGGACGGTGCAGCTCACCGCCCTGATCTTCCTCACGCTCGACGGCGTGTACCAGGCGCCCGGCGGGCCGGACGAGGACCGCCGCGGAGGGTTCGAGCGGGGCGGCTGGCTCGGTCGCCACGCCGACGCGGAGTCCGGCGCGTTCATCCGTTCCCTCTACGCGCGCGCGGACGCGCTCCTGCTCGGACGCGTCACCTACGACATCTGGGCGCCCTACTGGCCGGAGCAGGACGACGCCGACCCGCTCGCCCGCACGATCAAGGCGCTGCCGAAGCACGTGGTGTCGACGACGCTCCGCGACCCGACCTGGGGTCCCACGCGCGTGATCGCCGACGACGTCGAGTCGGCGGTGCGTTCCCTGAAGGCGGAGCCGGGACGCGAGGTCCTCGTCCAGGGGAGCGGGGTGCTCCTGCGCTTCCTCCTCGGGTGCGGGCTCGTCGACGAACTGAACGTCCTGCTCGTGCCGACGGTGCTCGGCGAGGGGTTCCGGCTGTTCCCCGAACGGGGTCCGGTGTACGACCTCGGCCTCGTCGCGTCGCGGCCGACGCCGTCGGGCTCGACGATCCTCACGTTCCGGCCGGGCGGGACGGTCGCCGCGCCCGGCGGGGATCAATCGAGTCGGCCGTCCCCGTAGGTCGTGGTGACCTCGCTCACGACGATGCGGTAGCCCTCGTACCAGCGCTCCACCTGCGACTTCGCCTCGAGGTGCTGCGGGTAGCGCGCGAGGTCGGCGAGCGAGTCGGGGTCGGTGAAGTAGTAGACGGCGTTCGTGATCGTCCCGTCGGGCGAACGCCAGTCCTCGATCCTCACGAAGCCGGGCAGGCTCCGGGCGTAGGCCTCGATCTCGGCGTCGAGCCGACGGAAGTCTTCGTCGTAGACGCCGGGCCGGAAGATGAACTGCGCGCAGATCATCGCGCACCGATCGCGGCCCGCAGGAGCGCGCGGATGCGCTTCTCCTCCGCGGGCCCGAGCGCGGTGAGTGCGAAGGCGCTCGGCCACATCTGCCCGTCGTCGAGGGCCGCGCGGTCGCTGAACCCGAGCGTCGAGTACCGCGTCTTGAACTTCGCCGCGTCCTGGAAGAAGCAGACGACCTTCCCGTCGATGGCGTAGGCGGGCATCCCGTACCACAGGCGCGGCGCGAGTTCGGGTGCCGCGGAACGCACGATGGCGTGGAGCCGGGTCGCGAGGTCGCGGTCGGGCTTCGCCATCTTCGCGATCTTCGCGAGGACCTCCGGCTCGAGATCCGCGGCGGCCTTCCCGCCCTTCGACGCCCGAACCTCCTTCGCCCGTTCGCGCATCGCGGCGCGCTCCTGGGCCGAGAAGCCCGAAGCACGCTTGCTCGTCGCCGTCTTCGCCCTCGCCGCCGGGCGCTTCTTCGCCGTCGCCATCGTCTCCCTCCCTCCGCGGGGGTCGCCCGCGCGGGGCAAGCCTCGCAGACGTCGCGGTCGGGGACCAGCGGCTCCGGAACGGCGTGTCAGGGTCGGGAGGTCAGAACCAGAAGCTCAGGACCGCGCTCATGACGACGAGGTTCACGACGTCGCTGCCGGCCTCGATCGCCCACACGCCGACGCCGTGGCCGCCGAAGAGCCGGTGACCGAGCGAGGCGCTCGCCACCGCGAGCCCCGCGATGAGTCCTGCGCCCGCCGCGCCGACGGGCGAGAGGTCGCCCGGTCCAAGCGCCGACATGATGCCGGCGACCGCCGCCGCCTGCGCCACCGAGGCGACGAACGAGAGCGCGAACGTGATCGGCATGCTCTGGCCGCCGCCGGGCACCTCGTCACCCTTGCCCATGAGGCGCCACCAGAGCGGGAAGAAGGTCTTCGGCCCGAACCAGAGGAAGCTCGAGACGAAGCCGGCTGCGCCGGCTGCGAGGATGCCGATCCAGGGCAGGTTCACGTCCGGCCTCCGATCAGGGGCAGGTCGGGTCGACCGCCGGGTCGCAGGGGGGCGGCGGACTCGTGCCTCCGCCACCGCACAGCGGGTCCGCCGGGTCGCACGTCGGACTGGGCGGGGGTGTCGTCGGGCTCGGCGGTGGCGCCGTCGTGGTCGGTGGCGGCGGCGGTGGCGCCGTCGTCGTCGGCGGCGGCGGCGGTGCGGTCGTGGTCGTGACGACGACTCCGCCGCCACCGCCGGAGGTCGGCGACGGCGACGGCGAGGGGCTCGGGCTCGGGGACGGCGACTTCGTCGCGGTCGGCGACGGCGACGGCGAGGGCGGCGGGTAGTAGGTCGTGGTCGGTGGGGGCGGCGGCGCTTCCTCGGCGTCGGGGAACTCGCCGCTCGCCGACGGGACCGCGACGAGGATCTGCGAGGACTGCGCGACCGTTCCGAGCGAACCGGCGCCGGTGACGAGGTAGTAGTAGTACGTCGGTCCGGCGACGTCGAGGTCGATGAACATCGTGTCCTCGGTGTCGCCGATCGCGACGGACGAGTAGCCGTCGCTGCGGAACACGCGGTACGTGAAGTCCTCGAAGACGTTGGGTGCGTTCCACGTGAGCTTCACGCGCTTCGCGGTCGCCGTGGCTTCGAGCCCGCCGAGGTCGATCGGCGGCGACGGGCTCGCGGACACCGAGGCGCCGGGGATGAGCGACACCGGCGACTGGGAGGCGTCGCCGCCCATGCCGCCGACGAACGCGAACGCCGACACCGGGACGAGGACCGCGGCCGCGATGAGCGCGAGGCGGAGGTTGCGCGCGGGCGAGGCCTTGCCGAGGGCGAAGCGGATCGCGCGGCCGCGGCGCCGGCGGCGCCGCG
>JBJTYK010000054.1:0-2624 GCA_046082745.1 Actinomycetota bacterium
CCTGCACCCCGACGCCCCGACGATCGCCGACCTCCTGCCGTCGCCCTGGCTCGCGCTCGTGCCCTCGCGCCGCGTGCTCGACCGCGCGCGCCACGTCGTCGAGGAGGCCGAGGCGCTCGCCGAGGCCTCCGCGTGGCCGGGCCCGCCCGCGCTCCGTGCGCTCGACGAGCTCGCCGAACGCCTTCCGACCCTCGAGATCTCCGAGTTCGCCGAGGGGCTCGACCTGCGCGTCGACGCGTGGGGGACCGCGGCGGGCAACGCCCCCGAGGCCGCGCGGCGCGTGCGCGAACTCGCCGACGACGGCTGGCGCGTCGTCGTCGCGGCGCCGGCCCGCGGGAACCTCGACCGCGCGCACGAGGTGCTCGCCGAGCAGGGCACCCGCCTTCCCGACGACGCGTTCCTCGAGGCGGCGCTCCCGGAGGGGTTCGTCCTGCCGACCGCGCGCCTCGCGCTCGCGACCGAGGCCGACCTCTTCGGCTGGCACCGCCGCGCGCGCACCGCCCCGCACCTCACCGAGCGCCGCGCCGACCCGATCGCCGAGGAACTCGTCCCCGGCGAGCTCGCGGTCCACCGCGTCCACGGCGTCGGCCGCTTCCTCGGCATCCAGCGCCGCGAGGTCGCCGGCGCCGAGCGCGACTACATGGTCCTCGAGTACGCCGAGGGCGACCGGCTGTCTGTTCCCACCGACCAGGTCGGCATCGTCGCGCGCTACCGCGGCGGCGAGGCCCCGCGGCTCAACCGCCTCGGCTCGAGCGACTGGGTCCGCACGACCGGCCGGGTGAAGCGCGCCGTGCGCGACATGGCGGGCGAGCTCGTGCGCCTGTACTCCGCGCGGCTGTCGAGCCCGGGCCGCGCCTTCGGCCCCGACACCCCCTGGCAGGCCGAGATGGAGGACGCCTTCCCGTGGGAGGAGACCCGCGACCAGCTCGCCGCGATCGTCGAGGTGAAGGCCGACATGGAACGCGCGGTGCCGATGGATCGCCTCATCTGCGGCGACGTCGGCTACGGCAAGACCGAGATCGCGGTGCGCGCGGCGTTCAAGGCCGTCATGGACGGCACGCAGGTCGCCGTGCTCGTGCCGACGACGCTGCTCGCCGAGCAGCACTTCCAGACCTTCTCCGAGCGCTTCTCGGCCTTCCCGGTGAAGGTCGCGATGCTCTCGCGCTTCCTCTCACGCAAGGAGCAGGAGCGCGTCGTCGCCGAGGTCGCCGCCGGCAAGGTGGACGTCGTCGTCGGCACGCACCGGCTGATCGGCAAGGACGTGTCCTTCGCGAACCTCGGCCTCGTCGTCGTGGACGAGGAGCAGCGCTTCGGCGTCGCCCACAAGGAGCGCCTGAAGCGGCTGAAGACGAGCGTGGACGTCCTCACGATGACCGCGACCCCGATCCCGCGCACCCTCGAGATGGCGCTCACCGGCATCCGCGACATGAGCGTCGTCGACACCCCGCCCGAGGACCGCCAGCCGGTCCTCACGAGCGTCGCCCCCTACGCCGACGACGTCGCGCTCGGGGCGGTGCGCCGGGAACTCCTGCGCGGCGGCCAGGTGTTCTGGCTCCACAACCGCGTCGCGACCCTCGACCGGCGCGCGGCGTGGCTGCGTGAGGAGATCCCCGACGCGCGCATCGTGACGGCGCACGGCCAGATGGACGAGGACGTCCTCGAGGAGCAGATGCTGCGGTTCTGGAACCGCGAGGCCGACGTCCTCGTGTGCACGACGATCATCGAGTCGGGCCTCGACGTGCCCTCGGCGAACACCCTCGTCGTGGACCACGCCGACCGCCTCGGCCTCTCGCAGATGTACCAGCTGCGGGGCAGGGTCGGGCGTTCGGCGGAACGCGCGTTCGCGTACTTCTTCTTCCCCGAGCAGCGCGCGCTCACCGAGGAGGCCCACGAGCGCCTCGCGACGATCAGCCGCCACACCGCGCTCGGCTCGGGGTTCCAGATCGCGCTGCGCGACCTCGAGATCCGCGGCGCCGGCAACGTCCTCGGCGCCGAGCAGCACGGCCACATCGCCGCCGTCGGCTTCGACACGTACGCGAGGCTGCTTCGCGAATCGGTCGCCGAGATGCGCGGCGAGCCCGTCGCCGAGGAACCCGAGATCTCGATCGACCTGCCCGTGCGCGCCTTCATCCCCGTCGGCTGGGTCGCGCAGGAGGGGCTTCGCCTCGAGCTCTACCGGCGCATCTCGACCGCCACCGACCGCACCCGCCTCGCCGAGGTCCGCGCGGAGGCCGAGGACCGCTACGGCCACCTGCCCGAGGAGGTCGCGACGCTCCTCGCGGTCGCCTCGCTCCGCCTCGCCTGCCGCGACGCGGGCGTGCGCGAGGTCTCGACGTTCCGCGACCAGGTCCGCGTGAAGCCCCTCGACCTCGACGGCGTCCCCGCCGGCGCCCCGCCCGGGACGACCTACCACCCGGCGTCGCGGACCCTGAACCTCGTGCCGGGCGGCCTCGCGGGAAAGGACCTCCCGGGATTCGTCGAGGAAGCGATCAGCTCAGCGGTGTGAAACGGAAGGGGGCGCCGCTCGCGCGGCGCCCCCGCCCCTCTTCGACCCTTTTCTTCCAAGGCCAACTTCCCAATTGTCGTCAATCCCCCGTCCATACTTCTTGGTCCCGCTTGAGCCA
>JBJTYK010000055.1:0-3467 GCA_046082745.1 Actinomycetota bacterium
TGCGCGAGGTCCTCGCGACCGCCGAGGTGCCGCTCGGCATCCACGTCCACAACGACGCCGGCTGCGCGGTCGCGAACTCGCTCATCGCCGTCGAGACGGGCGTCCTCCAGGTCCAGTGCACCGTGAACGGCTACGGCGAGCGCGCCGGCAACGCCGACCTCGTGCCGATCGCCGCCGACCTCGCCCTGAAGATGGGGCTCGAGGTGCTCCCGGCGGGCGGGGTCGAGCGGCTCACGGATCTCGCGCACTACGTCGCGGAGGTCGCGAACATCGTCCCCGACCCGCACCAGCCGTACGCGGGCCGCTACGCGTTCACCCACAAGGCGGGCCTCCACTCGAGCGGCGTCGCGCGCTTCGACGGCGCGTACGAGCACGTCCCGCCGGGGTCGGTCGGCAACCGCCGCGGGGTCGTCGCCTCCGACCTCGGCGGCGCGGCGACGCTGCGGATGAAGGCCGCGGAGTTCGGCCTCGACCTGCCCGACGAGGCCGTCGGGCCGCTGCTCACCGAGGTGAAGGAGCGCGAGGCGCGCGGCTACACGTTCGAGGTCGCCGACGCCTCGCTCGAGCTCCTCATGCGGCGGCAGGCGGGGTGGCGGCAGCCGTTCTTCGAGGCCGAGAGCTTCCGCGTCCACGTCGAGCACGACGCCGAGGGGCGCCTCGCGGAGGCGACCGTGAAGCTCCGCACCGGCGGCGAGCGCCACATCGAGAGCGCGGAGGGCCGCGGTCCGGTCGGCGCGCTCGACAACGCGCTCCGCAAGGCGCTCGCGAACGCGTACGCCGAACTCGGGAACCTCTCGCTCGAGGACTACCGCGTGCGTGTGCTCGAGGACTCCGCCGGCACCGGCGCGACGGTCCGCGTCCTCATCGACACCTCGAACGGCCAGCGCGAGTGGACGACCGTCGGCGTGTCCGAGGACATCATCGGCGCCTCGTGGGAGGCCCTCGTCGACGGCTACGTGTTCGGCCTGCTCCACCCGCGGGACGACGGGTGAGGGTCCGCGCGGCGACCCCCGCGGACGCCGAACCGATCGCCGACCTCCACGTCCGCGCCTGGCGCTCCGCGTACCGCGGCCAGATCGCCGACGCCTACCTCGACGGCCTGACCGTCGAGGGACTCCTGCCGAACCTCCGCTGGTCACTCGAGCGCGCCCCGGAGCACTGGCGGATGTGGGTCGCGGAGGACGAGGGCGCGATCGTCGGGTTCGCGAGCACCGGCCCGAGCCAGGACGCCGATTCGACGCCGAAGGTCGCGGAGCTCTTCGCCCTCTACGTCGAGCCCGAGCGCGTCGGGACCGACCTCGGAAGCGCGCTCCTCGACCACGCCGTCGACGACCTGCGCGGCCGCGGGTTCCGCGCGGCGACGCTCTGGGTCCTCGAGACGAACGCGGACGCGCGGGCGTTCTACGAGCGCGCGGGCTGGACGACCGACGGCGCGACGACGACCGAGGCGCTCGGCGAGGAGTCCCTGCCGACCGTGCGGTACCGGACGGCGCTCGCGTCCTAGCGGACGCGAGGGAGCGAGGCGTCGCGCGTGGCCTCGTAGGCCGCGATCGCGTCCGCGTGGCGGAGCGTGAGCCCGATGTCGTCGAGGCCCTCGAGGAGCCGCCAGCGCGTGAAGTCGTCGATCTCGAAGGCCGACGCGAACCCCGGCGCGCGGACGATCTTCGCCTCGAGGTCCACCGTCACCCGGGTGCCGGGCGTCGCCTCGACGAGCGCGAGGAGCCGGCGGACGTCGGCCTCGGGGAGCACGACCGGCAGCACGCCGACCTTCGTGCAGTTCGAACGGAAGATGTCGGCGAACGAGGGCGCGATCACCGCGCGGAACCCGTGGTCCTCGAGCGCCCACACCGCGTGCTCGCGGCTCGAGCCGCTCCCGAAGTTCGGTCCGGTGACGAGGACGCTCGCCCCAGCGTAGCGCGGGTCGTTCAGGACGAACGACGGGTCCTGGCGCCACGACTCGAACAGGAACGGACCGAAGCCCGTCCGCTCGACCCGGCGCAGGTGGACGGCCGGGATGATCTGGTCGGTGTCGACGTCGGCGCGGTCGAGCGGCGCCTCGATGCCCTCTTGGACGGTGAACGCGCGCATCAGAGGTCCTCGGGCGTGCAGAAGTGGCCCGCGACCGCGGTCGCGGCGGCGACGGCGGGGGAGACGAGGTGCGTGCGGCCGCCCTTGCCCTGGCGCCCCTCGAAGTTCCGGTTCGACGTCGAGGCGCAGCGCTCGCCGGGCGTGAGCTGGTCGGGGTTCATCCCGAGGCACATCGAGCAGCCGGCGTCGCGCCACTCGAAGCCCGCCGCGCGGAAGACCGCGTCGAGGCCCTCCTTCTCGGCCTGCGCCTTCACGAGCATCGAGCCGGGGACGACCATCGCGCGCAGGCCCGGGCGCACCGTCCGTCCGCGCAGGACCCCCGCGGCGACGCGGAGGTCCTCGATGCGGGAGTTCGTGCACGAGCCGATGAACACGGTGTCGGGGCGGATGTCGCGGATCGCGGTGCCGGGCCGCAGGTCCATGTACGCGAGCGCGCGCTCCATGCCCTCGTCGGTCGGGTCCGGCACGACGTCGTCGATCGTCACGCACTGGCCCGGGTTCGTCCCCCACGACACGTAGGGGCGGAGCTTCGCGGCGTCGAGGACGAGCTCGTGGTCGAAGACCGCGTCGTCGTCGCTCGGCAGCGCCCGCCAGCGCTCGAGCGCGCGTTCCCAGTCGGCGCCACGCGGCGCGTGCGGACGACCCTCGAGGTAGGCGAACGTCG
This sequence comes from Actinomycetota bacterium, assembly GCA_046082745.1. GTDB lineage: Bacteria > Actinomycetota > UBA4738 > UBA4738 > HRBIN12 > JBJTIF01. The sequence goes on from JBJTYK010000055.1 coordinate 2,753, forward strand.
TGTCGTCGGGCGCGACGAGCCCGGCGCGGGCGCCGCCCTCGATCGACATGTTGCAGATCGTCATCCGGCCCTCCATCGAGAGCGAACGGATCGCCGAACCGCGGTACTCGAAGACGTAGCCGACGCCGCCGTGGACGCCGTTCGTCGCGATGATCGCGAGGATGACGTCCTTCGCCGAGACGCCGAGCGGGAGGTCGCCGTCGACGGTAATCGCCATCGTCTTCGGTCGGCGCTGGGGGAGCGTCTGCGTCGCGAGCACGTGTTCGACCTCGCTCGTGCCGATGCCGAACGCGAGCGCGCCGAACGCGCCGTGCGTCGACGTGTGCGAGTCGCCGCAGACGATCACGAGCCCGGGCTGGGTGAGGCCCATCTGCGGGCCGATCACGTGGACGATGCCCTGGCCCGGGTCGCCCATCGGGAACAGCGTCACGCCGAACTCCGCGCAGTTCTCCGCGAGCGCGGCGATCTGGCGCGCCGACGTCGGGTCCTGCGGACCCGCGATCGTCGGGACGTTGTGGTCCATCGTCGCGACCGTGAACTCGGGCCGGCGGACCGGGCGCCCCGTCATCCGCAGGCCGTCGAAGGCCTGCGGGCTCGTCACCTCGTGGACGAGGTGGAGGTCGACGTAGAGGAGGTCGGGCTCGCCCTCGGCGCGCCGGACGACGTGGTCCTCCCAGATCCGATCGACGAGCGTCCGCGCCATCGGGCTCAGGCG
>JBJTYK010000056.1:0-4548 GCA_046082745.1 Actinomycetota bacterium
GGGGGGGGGGGGGGGGGGGTGTGTTTGCGGGGGGAGAACGGAGAGGTGGCCCCCCGCGAGCGGAACTTCCTCATGGCCGACGTCCTGCGCGACGAGCTCGCGGCGCTCGGCTACCGCGTCGTCGACCGGCCGGACGGCTCGGACGTCGAGCCGCTCCCCGCGCCCACCCGCGTCGCCCCCCGCGACGTCCATTCGGTCCTCGAGATGCCGCCGGACGTGCCGGTGACCGTCCAGTGGATCGTCCAGGAGGGGTGGCCCGAGGACGTCGCGCGCGGCATCGCCTCGTTCCGTCGCCACGCGGGCGCGCTCGAGGTCCAGCACGTCGTCGTCGACACGACCGGCTGCGACCGCTCGGTCTTCCCCGACGACGTCGAGGTCGTGTCGCTCGACCGGGAGCTCGGGTGGGGCGGCGACCGCTCGATCGCGCTCCGACGCTCGCGCGGCGTCGTCGTGATCGTCGCCGACGGCTCGATCGAGGCGACGGGCGATGTCGTCGGCCCGCTCGTCGAGGCGCTCGCGGATCCGACGGTCGGCATCGCGGGGCCCTTCGGCATCTCGACCGACGACCTGCGCGAGTTCCACGAGGACCCGGGGCCCGAGGTCGACGCGATCGAGGGCTACCTCTTCGCGGTGCGCCGCGAGGCGCTCATCGCGTGCGGCGGGTTCGACCCGGGGTTCCGCTTCTACCGCATCGCCGACATCGACCTCTCGTTCCGCGTGCGCGACCTGCGGCTGCGCGCGCTCGTCGTCCCGGTCCCGGTCGAGCGGCACGAGCACCGCCTGTGGAACGCGACCCCGGCCGACGACCGCGAGAAGGTCTCGAAGCGGAACTTCAACCGGTTCCTCGGTCGCTTCCGCGGCCGCGCGGACCTCACGCGGGCCGCCCGCTGACGCGGGATACTGGTTCCATGCCCTGCGCGACCGCGCCCGCCGAGCTCCGCGAGCGGTTCGAGCGCGACGTCCTGCCGCTCGTCCCGGGACTCTTCGCCGCGGCGCTCCGCATGACGCGCAACCGCGCCGACGCCGAGGACCTCCTCCAGGAGACCACCCTGCGGGCGTTCCGCGGGTTCGCCGGGTTCGAGGACGGCACGAACGTGCGCGCGTGGCTCTACCGGATCCTCACGAACACCTTCATCAACGACTACCGCCGCCGCCAGCGCCAACCGGTGACGATCTCCGAGGAGGAGGCGCCCGAGTGGTTCGTCCACGAGCGCCTCGGTCCGGACGGGGCGGAGCCCTCGGCAGAGCAGGAGGTCCTCGACCGGATCCCCGACGCCGACGTCACGGCCGCGCTCGAGGCTCTGCCCGACGCGTTCCGGATCGCGGTCCTCCTCGCCGACGTCGAGGGGTTCTCGTACCGCGAGATCGCCGAGATGGTCGGCGTGCCGATCGGGACGGTCATGTCGCGCCTCCACCGGGGAAGGAAAGCCCTCCGCGAGGCGTTGTGGGGTCGCATGCGGGAGCGGGGCCATGTCGGGGATTGACTGCGCGGAGGCGCTCGCCCGGATCGAGCGCTACCTCGACGGCGAACTCGAGGCCGAGGCGACGGTCGAGGTGCACGCGCACGTCGAGGGATGCTCCCCGTGCGCGGACCGCGCCGCGCTCGGCCGTCGGCTGAAGGAACGCCTCCGCGACGCCTGCGGCGGGTGCGACGTGCCGCCCGAACTCGCGGAACGCCTGCGGAACGCCCTCGATGCCGCCGGCGACTGACGCCGCGCCGGTCAGCCTCGCCTTCCTCGGGTCGGGCGAGTTCGAGCCCTGGACCGAGGCGCTCGACCGCTGGGCGCTCGCGCGTTCCGCGAACCCGGACGGCGTCGCGCTCGTCGCGCCGGCCGCCTCGGCCCACGAGGGCGAGCACGTCTTCGAGCGCTGGGCGCGGCTTGGGCTCGAGCACTACCGGGCCATCGGCGTGGCCGCGGAGGTCCTCGACCTCCGCACGCGCGACGACGCGTTCCGCGACGACGTCATCGCGCGGGTGGACGCCGCCTCGCTCGTCGCGTTCTCCGGTGGGAACCCTGCGCGGCTCGCCGCGATCCTCGCCGACACGCCGCTCTGGGACGCGATCCGCGCGCGCGTCGCGACCGGCCTGCCGTACGCCGGCTGCAGCGCCGGGGTCTCCGCGCTCTGCGGGCTCGCGTTCGACAACGAGGCGCGCCTGCCGTCGCGGATGTGGAAGCCCGGGCTCGGGGCGCTCCGCGACGTGCTCGTCGCGCCGCACTGGGACGCGATCGACCGCTGGGTCCCGGGCGCGACGCGCTTCATCCTGCGTCGCGTCGAGGACGGGCACGCCTTCCTCGGCATCGACGAGCGCACCGCCGTCGTCGGGGACGGCGCGCGGTGGGAGGTCGTCGGCTCGGGGAGCGCGAACGTCCGCCGTCCGGACGGGTCGTGGGAACGCCACGCGGCGGGGGCGTCCTTCGATCTGCCGATCGGGCCGCTGCGCTAGCATCCGCCCATGCCCGCCGCGCTCACGCGCCGCTCGCCCGCGAAGGCCCGCGCGCCGGAGATCCTGCGACGGCTGCGCGAGACCCACGCCGAGTCCACCGTCGCCCTGAACTTCTCGAATCCCCTCGAACTCCTCATCGCGACGATCCTGTCGGCGCAGTGCACGGACGAGCGCGTGAACCAGGTCACCGCGACGCTGTTCACGAAGTACCGGAGGGCCGAGGACTACCTCGCGGTCCCGGAGGCCGAGCTCGCCGCCGACATCAAACCGACGGGGTTCTTCAACCAGAAGGCGCGCTCGGTGCGCGGGACCTGCCGCAGGCTCGTCGAGGAGTTCGGCGGTGAGGTCCCCTCGACGATGGAGGAGCTCACCTCGCTGCCGGGGGTCGCGCGCAAGACCGCGAACGTCGTCCTCGGCAACGCCTTCGGGATCGTCGAGGGGATCGCCGTCGACACCCACGTGCGGCGCCTCTCGCAGCGGTTCGGGTTCTCGGCGAGCGACGACCCCGTCGTCATCGAGCGCGACCTCATGGCGCTGTTCCCGAGGGACGACTGGTTCGATCTCACGTACCGCATCGTCGACCACGGACGGCGGATCTGCGTCGCTCGGAAGCCGCGCTGCGAGGAGTGCCCCGTGAGCGATCTGTGCCCCGCGAGCCTCGTATGACCTGGCGCACGCTCTCCGGGGAGGCGCCGGTCGTCGTCGCGCACCGCGGGGCGTCGGCGATCCATCCGGAGAACACCCTCGCCTCGTTCGACGCGGCGATCGCGGTCGGGTCGCCGTTCGTCGAGTTCGATGTGCGGCTGTCGGCCGACGGCGTCCCCGTCGTCGTCCACGATCCCGACCTCGACCGCACGACCGACGGCACGGGACCGGTCGGCGCGCGCACCCTCGCCGAGCTCCGCGCGCTGAACGCGGGGACCGCGGACGCGCCGCAGGCGATCCCGGTGTTCGCGGAGCTCCTCGCGCACCTGTCGGGACGCGTCGGCATCGTCGTGGAGCTGAAGAACCTGCCGGGCGAGCCGGACTTCACCCCGCAGGAGCAGCCGCTCGCCGTCGAGACGCTCCGGACCTTCCTCGCGGCCGGCTTCGTCGGACCCGCGCTCTTCGTCTCGTTCAACCCGGCGGCGGTCGCGGCGATCCGCGCGGCGGGGGAGGACGTCGCGACGGGGCTCCTCCTCGCCGGCCGCGGCGACCCGAGGCCCGGGCTCGCGGCGGCGCACGCCGCCGGCCACGACATGGTGCTGCCGGGCACCTGGGGACTCCTGCCGGCGGGGCAGGGCTTCGTCGAGGAAGCCCACCGGCTCGGCGTGCGCGTCGGGACGTGGACCGTCGACGACACCGACGGCGTCGTCGAGCTCTGCGGCTGGGGGCTCGATGCGATCGCGTCGAACGATCCCGGCATGGCGCTCGCGGCCGTCGCGGACGCGCGCGCGGGGTGATCCGCCGCCGACTTCCGCCCGCGCTCGCCGAGCGGCTCGCGGCGTTCCGCCGCGTCGTCGCGGCGATCGACGCCGGGAAGGAGGCGCTCCTCGCGTCGGTGCCGACGACCCGCCTCGAGGGCCGACCGATCGCCGAGACGCTCGTCGTCTACGAGGCGGCGCTCCGCGAGGCCGGCGGCGGCATGGACGCGTGGCGGGCGCCGGAGCTCGAGGAGGCGTGGACCGCCGCCGCCGCCGGACTCGCGGAGGCGCGTGCGCTCGCCGAGCGCGTCCGACTCGAGGCGGCCGCGCCGGTGGGGTTCGAGGCGCTCGTCGGTCTCATCGGCGACCTCCTCGCGCCCCTCGACGCGTTCGAGGCGGCCGCCGAACGGTTCTCCGCGCTGCGACGACGGCGGGGCGCCCGGTGAGCGCGCGCGACCTCGCGGCGATCGCGCGCGAGGTCGAGGCGTGTCGCGCCTGCCCGCGTCTTGTCGTGGGGCGAGAGGAGGTCGCCGCGATGAAGGTCGCGCGCTTCGCCGACGAGCCGTACTGGGGCCGGCCCGTCCCCGGGTTCGGCGATCCGACCGCGCGCATCCTCCTCGTCGGCCTCGCACCGGGGGCGCACGGGGCGAACCGGACCGGTCGGATGTTCACGGGGGATCGCTCCGGCGACTTCCTCTA
>JBJTYK010000057.1:0-3948 GCA_046082745.1 Actinomycetota bacterium
GGGGGTGGTGTCCGTTTTGTTTTTCGTCGCTGGGGGGGTGTTGTAGGTCTCTGCCCCCCCCCCCCCCCCCCCCCCGACCCGCACCCACGGAGGTCACGTGACCCGGTACCTGATCCGGCGGAGCATCCAGCTGCTCTTCACGCTGTGGGTCACGTCCGTCCTCACCTTCCTCGTCTTCGTGAAGCTTCCGCCGGGAGACCCGGCGATCCGGCTCGCGGGCAAGGCGCCCCGCCCGGAGGTCCTCGCCGCGATCCGCGAGCGCATCGGCCTGAACGACCCGCTCCTCGAGCAGTACGCGCGGTTCGCGAAGGGCCTCGTCCCGCTCCCGGGCTGGTTCCTGAACGAGCAGGTCTACTACTCGTGGCGCAACAAGGTCGTCGTGAAGGACGAACTCGCCCGGCGTGCCCCGTACACGGCGGTCCTCGCCCTCGGGGGCATCGTGCTGTGGCTCCTCATCGGGATCCCCCTCGGGATCCTCTCGGCGGTCCGGCGCGGCTCCTTCGCCGACCGCATCACCATGTTCTTCGCCCTCATCGGGATCTCCATGCCCTCGTTCTGGCTCGGCATGGTGCTCATCTTCATCTTCTACTTCCAGCTCGGGGTGGCCCCACCGACCGGCGTCGAGATCGGCGGCGACGTCTGGGACACGCTGTTCGCGGGCAAGTTCGTCCTCGGCTGGTTCTCCGTGGCGATCACCTCGGCGGCGTACTACGCGCGGCTGGTCCGCGGGAACATGCTCGAGGTGCAGAGCGAGGACTACGTCCGGACGGCGCGCGCGAAGGGCCTCTCGGAGCGCAAGGTGATCGTGCGCCACCAGATGCGCTCGTCTCTCACGCCGGTCGTCACCACGCTCGGCCTCGACATCGCGGCCCTGCTCGGCGGTCTGCCGATCACCGAGCGGGTGTTCTCGATCCCTGGCATCGGCCTCTACGCCCTCGAGTCCCTGAACCGCGCGGACTTCCCCGCGGTCATGGCCGTCACGATCATCTCGGCGCTCCTCATCATCTTCGCGAACCTCTTCGTCGACATCCTCTACGCGGTGCTCGATCCGCGGGTCCGGTACTCCTGATGGCCGAGCCGCTCCTCGAGGTGCGAGACCTGCGGGTCCACTTCCCGACCGACGACGGGGTCGTGAAGGCCGTCGACGGCGTGTCCTTCACCGTCCAGCCGGGGGAGACCCTCGGGGTCGTCGGGGAGTCCGGCTCGGGGAAGTCCGTCACGTTCCTCTCGGCGCTCGGCCTGACCGGGGCGCGCAACGCCCGCATCTCCGGCGAGGTGCTCTACCGCGGCCAGGACCTCCTCACGATGCCGGAGGAGGAGATGCGCTCGATCCGCGGCGCGAAGATCAGCATGATCTTCCAGGACCCGATGACCTCCCTCCATCCGTTCTACCGGGTGGGGGAGCAGATCGCGGAGGCCGTGCGGACCCACCGGGACATCACGAAGAAGGCGGCCTTCGAGCTCGCGGTCGACATGCTCCACAAGGTCGGCATCCCGCAGCCCCGCGACCGCGCCGCCCAGTACCCGCACGAGTTCTCCGGCGGGATGCGCCAGCGGGCGATGATCGCGATGGCGCTCGTCCTCGATCCGGACCTGCTCATCGCCGATGAGCCGACGACGGCGCTCGACGTCACGGTCCAGGCGCAGATCCTCGACCTCATCGACCGGCTGAAGGACGAGTTCGGTGCCTCGGTCGTCCTCATCACCCACGACCTCGGGGTCGTCGCCGAACACTGCGACAACATCCAGGTCATGTACGCGGGCAAGGCCGTCGAGATCGGCAACCGCGACGACATCTACTACGGCTCGCACCACCCCTACACCTGGGGACTGCTCGGCTCGATCACCCGGCTCGACGAGGGGAGCGACGAGCGCCTGAACCCGATCAAGGGCATGCCGCCCTCGCTCATCAACGTCCCGTCCGGGTGCGCGTTCCATCCGCGCTGCCCGTACGCGATGGACCGCTGCTCGACCGAGGTCCCGCAGCTCGTCCCCTCCGACGGGCACCACGCCTCGGCCTGCCACCTCCCGCACGGCGACAAGGAGCGGATCTTCCGCGAGGAGGTCCTCAGCCGATGAGCGTCGAGGTCCGTGACCGCGGGAGCGAGACGCCGGCGTCCCCCGAGGCGCCGCTCATCCGCATCCGTGGCCTGAAGAAGTACTTCCCGGTCCGCCGCGGCATCGTCTTCCAGCGCCGCGTCGGCAACGTGCACGCCGTCGACGGCGTCGACCTCGAGGTGCGCCGTGGGGAGACCCTCGGGCTCGTCGGCGAGACGGGCTGCGGGAAGTCCACGCTCGCGCGCACGATCATGCGGCTCTACGACGCGACCGAGGGGACGATCGAGTTCGAGGGTCGCGACATCACCCGGCTGACGGGCAAGGCGCTCCGCGAGCACCGGCGCGACATGCAGATGATCTTCCAGGACCCGATGGCATCCCTGAATCCGCGCAAGACCGTCGGGGCGATCATCGGCGAGCCCTTCCGCCTCCACGCGATCGTCCCGAAGCCGCAGATCCGCGGCGAGGTCCAGCAGCTCATGGAGCTCGTGGGGCTGAACCCCGAGCACTACAACCGCTACCCGCACGAGTTCTCGGGTGGCCAGCGTCAGCGGATCGGGGTCGCGCGCGCGCTCGCGCTGCGACCGAAGCTCATCGTCTGCGACGAGCCGGTCTCCGCCCTCGACGTGTCGATCCAGGCGCAGGTCCTGAACCTCCTGCGGGACCTCCAGGACGAGTTCAACCTCACGTACCTCTTCATCGCCCACGACCTCTCCGTCGTGAAGCACGTCTCCGACCGCGTGGCCGTGATGTACCTCGGGAAGGTCGTGGAGCTCGCGGACGGCGACACCCTCTACGCGAAGCCGAAGCACCCGTACACGGGGGCCCTCCTGTCGGCGGTCCCGATCCCCGACCCGAACCTCGTGCGGGCGCGCCACCGGATCATCCTCGAGGGTGACGTGCCCTCCCCGATCGACCCGCCGGCCGGCTGCCGGTTCCACCCCCGCTGCCCGAACGCCCAGCTCCCGCGGTGCGCCACCGAGGAGCCCGGCCTCGAGCGCCAGTCCTCGGGACAGCTCGCGGCCTGCCATTTCCCCCTCGCCGAGCGCGCCGGCGCCGACGGGTAGACTGGTCGCATGCTCGACATCGCCGCGCTCGTCCTGAACGTCGCCTCGTCGCTGTTCCTCATCGTGTTCATCCTGCTCCACTCCGGGAAGGGCAGCGGCCTGTCCGACATGTTCGGCGGGGCGAGCAACCTCTCCGGGGGGACCTCGATCGAGCGGCGGCTCGACCGCATCACGGTCGTCACCGCGATCGTCTTCGGGCTCACCACCTTCTGGCTGTCCTGGCAGTGGAAGTAGGGCCTCCGGGCCGGTTGGTAGACTTCGCCCGCACGTCGGAGTGGCGGAATTTGGCAGACGCGCTAGGTTGAGGGCCTAGTGGGTGCATAACCCGTGGGGGTTCAAGTCCCCCCTCCGACACGACCTCGCCCGTACACTCGCCGCGTGAACCGGACCCCGCCACCTCGATGAGCACGCTCGAACTCTCGTCGCTCGGCGTCGAGGTCGCCGGTCTCCCGATCCTCGAGGACCTCACCGCGTCGTTCCGGCCCGGCGACAAGGTCGGGATCGTCGGTCGCAACGGCGCCGGGAAGACGAGCCTCCTCCGCGTGCTCGCGGGGGAGGACCCGCCGCTCGCGGGGGCCGTGCACGTCCGCGGCACGCTCGGCTACCTCCGCCAGGATCCGCGGCAGCGCGCGGAGGACGACGCCCGGACCGCGCTCGCGCACCTGCTCGACGCCCGCGGGCTCGACGCGATGGCCGAACGGCTCGAGAAGGAACGGCTCCGGGTCGAGGAACATCCGAGCGAGGCGAACGTCGGGCGCTACGCGAAGCTCGAGCAGCGGTTCCGGGACGCGGGGGGCTACGCCGGCGAGGCCGAGGCCCGCCG
>JBJTYK010000058.1:0-9641 GCA_046082745.1 Actinomycetota bacterium
TTTGTTTTTGGGGTCGGGAGGGGGAGGGGGTCAGGGGCGAGCAGGCGAGGAAGAGGGTCACCGTCAGAGCCCCCACATCGTGCAAAAAGGCAGCCGCGGCACGCGCGCGCACCCAGCTGCCCAGCAGTCGAGGGGGCACCCCCCCCCCTTCTGCCCCACCCCCCCCCCCGCGACGGCGCGAGCGTCGAGGCACCGGGCGCGGCGGTCGTCGCGGTCGCGACGCCCGGCCACAGCGCCGACCACGTCGCGTTCCACCTGCCCGCGACCGGCATGCTCTTCACGGGCGACGCGGTCCTCGGACGCGGCACGAGCGTCATCGACCCACCCGACGGCGACCTCGTCGCGTACCTGCGGTCGCTTCGACGCATGCGCGATCTCGCGCCGCGCACGATCCATCCGGGGCACGGGCCGATCGTGCTCCGCGCGGTGGCGAAGCTCGACGCGTACCTCGCGCACCGCGCGGAGCGCGAGGCGCAGGTCCTCGCCGCGCTCCGCCGCGGTCCGGCGACGCCGGAGCGACTCGTCGACGGCGTCTACGCGGATCTCGCGCCGGAGGCGCGCGGCCTCGCGGCGCGCACGGTCCTCGCGCACCTCGAGAAGCTCGAGGAGGAGGGTCTCGCGCGGCACGATGCCGACGGCACGTTCCACGCTGCGACGCCGTCGGCGTGCGACCGGTGCGGTCGTCCCGTGCGCGGACGCGGGCGCATCTGCGCCGCGTGCGCGGTGTCGAGCCTCCAGGAACCCGGCTAGCCGCGCGACCACCGCCCGTCGATCGCGCCGTCGGCGGCGAGGGCGCGGAGCGCGCGGTTCACGGTCTCGCGGCTCGCGCCGACCATCCGTCCGAGTTCCTCCTGCGTGAGCGGCAGCGGACCCACGCCACGCCGCGCCGCGACGTCGCCGAGACGGCGGACGAGCCGCGAGCGGACGTCGTGGAGCATGACCTCCTCGAGGAGGTCGGTCGCCGCGCGCAGGCGGCGCGCGAGGGCGACCTCGAGGGGCGACGCGCGGGCGTCGACGCGGCGGATCGCCGTCGCCCCGACCGCGCGGACCTCGACGAGCGACGTCGCTGGCGCGAGCAGCGCGCATTCGTCGAACACGTCGCCGGGTCCGAGGAGCGCGACGACCGCCTCGCGGCCGTCCTCGGCGAGCACCGACGCGCGCGCGATGCCGCGCTCGACGACGGCCGGCGAGGCCACGTGCTCGCCGAGCCGGGTGATCACGGCTCCGTCCGCGAACCGCCGGGGAGCCGCGGTCGCGGGCGCGATGTCCGCCCGCATGGCGACGGACCGTAGCCGTCGCCGCCGACACGCGGGTAGGCTTCCCGCGTGCGCGCCGAACTCTTCCTTCCCGATGCCCCCGACGACGTCGTCGCGATCGTCGAGTGGAACGACGGCGCCCCGCGCGTCGCGCGGGGCGCCGAGGTCCCCGGCGTCGCGGGACTCCTGCGGGCGACGGCGGTGATGGTCGACGACCCCGCGCTGCGTCGACCGGGGACGAGCGGTCCGAGCCTCCTCGCGCCGGGTTCGCTCGCCTGGTTCCGTGCCGCGGTCGCGGCCCGCGCGTCGGCGCTCGGCCTCGGCGTGCGGTTCGCGACCGACGCCGTGCGCGGCGGGTGGGACCCCGCGGCGCAGTACCGGCGCTTCGGCGAGCAGGCCGAGCGCCTCCAGGCACCGCCGCGCGGCTGACGCCGGACGACCGACGCCGCGCGTCGGCCCGCGTCACCCCTCGAGGTGCGCGCGTCCCTCCGGGCAGAACGGTCGGAAGTCGCACCAGCGGCACTGCGGACCCGGCGTCGCGTCGAAGCGGCGCTCCTCGACGCTCGCGAGGCGTTCGGCGACGCGCGCACGGATCGTCGCGGCGTCCTCGGGCTCGTGCGTCGCCTCCTCCCCGCTCGCGAGGTAGAGGTACGTGAGCCGGAGACCCTCCCGGCGCTTGCGCCAGACCTCCATGCATGCGAGCGCGTAGAGGTCGAGCTGCATGCGCGCGACCGCGTCGTCGGCGGGCTTGCGGCCGGTCTTCCAGTCCACGATCTCCCACGGCCCGTCCTCGGAGCCGTAGATCGCGTCGATCCGCCCGCCGACGGTGAAGCGACCGAACGCGAGGAGGAAGGAGCGTTCGACGAACAGCGGGACGACGCCCGCGAAGCGGCTCTCGAGGTACGCGCGCTGGAGCCGCTCGACCCGCCCGGGCTCTCCGGCGAGTTCCTCGTCGACGAGGTCGGGGCGCGCGTCCTCCTCGAGGAGCGTCGCCTGCCCGAGGGACTGCCGTTCGATCCAGCGGTGGACGTCGGTGCCGATGCGCGCGGCCGGACCGGAGGCCCGGGGGAGCGGACGGACGGCGGTCCAGTAGAAGCTCTTCGGACAGCGCGCGTGCTGCACGACGCCGTTCACCGAGATCTGCGGCGGAAGCCACGGTCCCGGATCCGCCTCGCGCTCGCGCTCGACGAGGTGCGTCGCGAGCGTTCGTCGCTCCGCGGCCGCGCGTCCGGCGCGCTCGCGATCGGCTTCGGGGAGCCGCGCGAGGAGATCGTCCCCGCCCGAGGCGGCGGCGACCGCCGCGCGGCGCCAGCCCTCGGGGAACAGGGCGTCGACGTCGTCGGGGCGCGCCGCGCCCGGCCACGACGGCAGGTTCCGCACACGCTCGCCCGCGAGCGGGTTCTCGACGCCGTCCCCGACGGGTTCGACGCGCTCGACCGCGACGTCGTCCTCGGCCTCGCCCCATTCCCAGAGTTCCTCGAGGAACCGGCCGACGTTCTTCGGCTCGACGTAGCCGTCGAGCCAGTTCGGCGCGGAGACCCAGAGCCGGTTCCGCGCGCGGGTGAGCGCGACGTAGCAGGTCCGCCGCTCGCTCGAGAGCTCGTGGGTTCGCAGGTGACCCTCGAAGCGCTCGAGGACGCCCTCGAACGTCGGCAGGATCGCGGCGTCGCCCCGGAGCTCGAAGTCGAGCGAGCGACCGTGCTTCGCCGGGTTGTGCTGGATCCGCTGGCTCGGGAAGACCTCCTTCGAGAGCCCCGGCACGAACACCGCGTCGAACTCGAGGCCCTTCGCGGCGTGGATCGTCATCACCTGCACGGCGTCGCCGTCGCCGGGCGGACGCGTCCACTCGTCGCGGTCGCCCGCGGCGAGCCGGTCGAGGTGCGCGAGGAACCGTTCGAGCGTGAGGTCGCCCTCGAGCGGCGTGAACGCGCCGACCTGGTCGAGGAACGACGCGAGGTTGCGCCGCGCGGCGGCCGCGGCCTCGGGGGCGAGGTTCGCGTCGAGTTCCGGCCCGAGGCCGATGCGGCGGATGACCTCGGAGAGGAAGGCAGGGACCGGCCCGCGCGCGAGCGCGCGGAGCTCGTGGAGCTCGGCGCGGAACGTCGCGAGCCGCTCCCGCCCCTCGGCCGAGAGCCCCTCGACGTCGTCGAGGTGGTCGAGCGCCTCGGCGACGAGCACCGGGAGCTCCTCGCCGACCTCGCCGAACTCGCCGCGGAGCGCGGCCGTGCGACCCTTCGCCCACGCGGCGACGGCCGCGAGGTCGTGGATGCCGACGCGGAAGCGCGGTCCGAGGAGGATGCGGGTGAGCGGGGGACTCGCGCCGACGTCCGCGGCGGCGCGGGCGTACGAGAGGACCTCGACGATCTCGGGCAGCTGGAGGAGCCCGGCGAGGCCCGAGAACTCGCCCGGGATGCCGCGCCGGTCGAAGGCGCGCCGCAGCGGCACGTACTGCCGGTAGCGGCGGCAGATCACCGCGATCTCGCGCCAGGGCGTCCCGGTCGCGTGTTCCGCGAGGATCGCGTCGGCGATCGCCTCCGATTCCGCGATCTCGTCGTCGAACCCGCGGAGCTCGACGGTCCCCCGGCCGGCGCCCGGACGGGCGACGAGCCGCTGCGCGGCGTCGGGCCGCTCGGCCTCGGGCAGCGGCGCGACGACGGTGTCGGCGGCCGCGAGGATCGCGGACCCCGAGCGGAAGTTCGTCGACAGCGGGAGCCGCCGCGCCTCCGTGCCGTCGTCGCGGCGGAAGACCCGCGGGAACTCGAGGAGGTTGTTCAGGCTCGCGCCGCGCCACGCGTAGATGTTCTGGTCGGGGTCGCCGACGGCGGTGACGGGGTGGCCGCCGCCGAAGATCGCGTGGAGGAGCCGGGCCTGCGCGACGTTCGTGTCCTGGTACTCGTCGAGGAGCACGGCGCGGAAGCGGTCGCGGTACTCGGCGGCGACGTCGGGATGTTCCCGGACGACGCGGAGCGCGAGCGCGATCTGGTCGCCGAAGTCGATGACGCCGAGTTCGCGCTTGAGGTCGAGGAACTGCCGGACGCCGAGCGCGAGTTCCGCGCGCTGCCGGTACGCGGAGACGAGGGCGGCGGGGCGACGGCCGGTGAGCCCGGCGAGGCGCTCCTCGCAGTGCGCGACGATCGCCTCGGGCTCGACGAGGTGGTCCGCCGCCTGGTCCGCGAGATCGAGGATGTCGTTCACGATCGTGCCGTGGGTGCGGAGCCCGGCCTCGGGGAAGTCCATGCGGTCGAGGACGCGGCCGCAGAGCTCGACGCGCTGCGCCTGCGTGAGGATCCGCTGCCCCGGCTCGGCGCCGACGAGCATGCCGTGGCGCGCGAGGATCTCCTGGCCGAAGCGGTGGTAGTTCGTGACGAGCGGCTCGTCGCCATCGGCGACGAGCCACTCGCCCGCGTCGTCGCGACGGTCGCCCATCATCGCGATCGCGAGCCGTACCCGTTCGGAGAGGTTCTCGGTCGCCTTGTTCGTGAACGTGATGCACAGGACGTTGCCGGGCGCGATGCCGTGTTCGAGCGCGAGGTGGATGACGCGCGCGGCCATGACCGCGGTCTTCCCCGAGCCGGCCGCGGCGATGAGGACGTAGGGCTCGAGCGGCATCGCGATCGCGGCCCACTGCTCCTCGGTGGGTTCCGCGCCCTTCATGCACGCGACGATCTCCGGCGGCACGGGGCTCACGCGGGCACCTCCCCGTCCGGCGGCTCCGTCGCCACCGGGAACAGCGGCGCGCCCTCGTAGAGCGGGCAGAGCACCCGCACGTCGCACGAGTTGCAGACGCGGTGGGACGGCGAGGGCCGGTACTCGCCGCCGGCCGCGAGTTCGCGGATGCGGGCGACGTGGCCGCGGACCTCCTCCTCGATCGCGTCGATCCGGGCGTCGAGTTCGTCCGCGGGGATCGACGTGCCGCGGATCGCGATGCCGCCCGCGTTCTCGCCGCGGACGTACGCGACGTCGAGCCGACGCACCGGGCGGAACGCGGCGAGCCCCTCGTCGCGGTGGACGGCGAGGAGGTACGTCGCGAGCTGGAGGGCGTCGTCGCGTCCGGGTTCCCCCGTCCGCGCGCCCGACGGCGTGGTCCCCGTCTTGTAGTCGGTGATGCGGGTGCCCCCCGCGTCGTCGGCGCCCACCGTGTCGGCGGCGTCGATCCGGTCGATCACCCCGTTCATCCGCATCCCATCGACCTCGAACGCGAACGGGCGCTCGACGGCGAGCGCCGGCCGCGCGCCGTAGGCCGCCCACCAGGTCGGCAGCATCCGTCCGAGCGCCGTCCGACGCTGCGCCTGCGCGATCGCGCGCGACGGGAAGACCGACGGGTCCCAGCGCTCCTCGAGCGCGCGGGCGAGGGACTCCGGCGAACGCTCGATCCGGCCGCGCTCGACGTCCTCGAGGATCCCGTGGATCGTGCTGCCGAGCCATCCCTGGTAGCCGAGTCGGCCGCCGAGCCCGAGCTCCTGCGTGAGGAGGTAGCGGAGCTCGCAGTCGAGGAGGTGGCGCATCCGCGAGAACGACATCGACGACGGTCCCGCGTACGGCGTCGCCGGCTCGCTCCAATCGCGGAGGAGCCACCAGCGTTCCGGCCGTTCGCCGAGCGCGAGGAGCCCGTCGAGCGCGAGGACGCGATCGACGTCGTCGGCGTCGCGATCGGCGAGGATCCGCCGCCACGCGCGCACGGCGTCGGCGACCGAGACCGGGTCGTCGGCGTCGGGCTCGGGGGCCGCCGTGGAAGGGACGTCGGCGGCGAAGCGGGAGACCGCGCCACCGCGCTCGCCGCCGGGCGCGTCGCTCGCGGTGAGGAGCGCGCGGCGGCGCGCGCGGGACAGGACGACGTCGAAGAGGCGGCGCTCGTCGGCGAGCCGCTCGGCGTTACGCTCGCTCTCGCTCCGCACGCGGCGCAGGACGTCGAGGTCGAACATCGGCTCGGGACGCGAGAGGCTCGGGAAGTCGCCCTCGACCGCGCCGGCGACGATGACGGTGTCGAACTCGCGGCCGGCGGCGGCGTGGGCGGTGAGGACCTGGACGGCGTCGGCGCCGGAGTCGCGCAGGCGCGCGAGATCCGGCGTGTCGCCGCGCGCCTCGAGGCCCGCGACGAACGCCTCGACGCTCGGGTCCGGTCCCTCCGACGCGACGTTCACGGCCTCGGAGAGCGCGAGGACGGTGTCGAGTGCGGCGCCGTCCTCGCGCGAGCGCGACGCGGCGTCGACGATCTCCGCGGCGACGGGGAGCCCGTGCCACAGCGCCATGAAGGCGTCACCGACGTTGTCGGCGCGCGCGGTTGCCGCCGCGAGCGCGTCGGCGAGGTGGTCGAGCGCGAGCGCCTCCGCGGCGGTGAGTCCCGCGCGCTCCCCGATCGCCGTGGACGGCGGGAGCCCGCGGGCGCGCGCCGCCCGGAGGATCCCGCGCGCCGCCGCGGGGGAGAGCCCCGCGAGGCGCGAGGTGAGCACCGCGCCGACGAGCTCGTCGCGGCGGTGCTCGTCGGCGATCCACGTGAGCGCGAGCGCGAACGGCCACGTCGACGGCTCGGTCGTGAACGTGACGCCGCCCTCGGGGACGTGGTGCGGGACGCGCGCGTCGTCGAGGGCGCGGACGACGGCCGCGAGGTTCGCGCCCTGCCGCCGGACGACGACCGCGAGGTCGCGCCACGCGACGTCCTCCTCGACGTGGATCCGTCGGAGCTCGCGCGCGATCGCGGCGTGCTCCTCGGAGGTGTTCGCCGCGTGCCAGCGTTCGATCCGGAGGTCCGCCCCGCGCCAGCGACGTGCGAGCTCGACCTCGACCGTGCCGGGCATGCGCTCGGCGAACGTGCGGAACGGGACGACGGTCGTCCCCTGGAAGGAGAAGACGTGCGCGGCCTCGTCGCCCGCGACGACGGTCGAGCCGGCGCGGAGCGCGACGAGGAGCTCCGCGGCGCTCTCCGTCGTGTCCTGGAGGTCGTCGAGGAGCACGTGGTCGAGGAGCGGCTCGCCGGAACCCGCGGCGATCGACGCCTGCCACACGAGGCCCGCGAAGTCGACGTCGTCCTGGCCGGCGAGGACGTCGAGGTAGCGCCGGTAGAACGCCGCGAGCTCGTGCCAACCGCGCAGCCCGCGGTCCGCGGCGAGCCCGTCGATCGTCTCCGGCGAGAGGCGTCCCTCCTGCGCGCGCGACAGGAACTGACGGATCTCGTCGGCGAACCCCCGCATCCGCAGGAGTCCGCCGTACGCGGGCCAGTCCGCCTCGCGCTCGTCCGCGAGGAGGTCGCGGACGAGCGCGAACTGGTCGGAGGCGGTGAGGATCCGCGGCGGCTGGCGGTAGCCGAGGTCGGCGAACCGTCGCTCGAGGACGTGGCGGGCGAGCGCGTGCACGGTGACGACGCGGAGCGCCGGGAGCGCGACGCGGAGGTCGGCCTGGATCGCGCGGCGCGCCTCGTCGGCCTCGCGACGCGAGCGCACGACGAGCGCGACGCGTTCGGGGTCGCCGTCGACGACGAGGCGCAGGAATCGCTGCCGGAGCGCGGCGGTCTTGCCGGTCCCCGCCGCGCCGCGCACCCGCATCGGCCCGCGTCCGTGCTCGACGACGCGCCGCTGTCCTTCGTCGAGGTCGAGGGGGGGCATCGCGGGCGATGCTACCCCCGGCTTCCGACAGCCCTACCCGCGGGGTGCGGAGGCCCAGGCGAGCACGCGTTCGCCGGAGACCGTGCCGACGAGTTCGCCGTCGCGGAGCACGAGGGCGAGGCGTCCGTCGACGAGCCGCGGCGTCACGGCGTCGAGCGGATCGTCGGGGTGGAGGACGACGACCTCGTCGAGCGGGATGAGGGCGTCGCGGACCGGGCGGAGCGGATCCTCGACGCCGATCTCCCGGGCGCTCGAGAACGAGACGAGCCCGACGATGCGGCCCCCGTCGGCGACCGGGAAGGCGAGCCCCTCGTGGCCGCGGAGGAATCGGTCGAGCGCCTCCGAGAGCGTGATGTCGGCCGGGACGACCTGCGGCGGCGGCGCGAGCACGTCGGCGACCCGCCCGGTGGCGAGCCGCGCGGCCGCTCGCGCGGAACGTTCCGCATCGCGCGACCCCCGGTAGATGAAGGAGCCGATGATCGCGAGCCAGAGCGCCGCGACGAGATCCTGCCGCGTCACCTCGAGGATCGCCCCGGCGACGAGGAGCGCCGCGACGGCGGTCCCGCCGCGCGCCGCGACGCGGGTGCCGAGGTCGCTGCGCCCGGAGAACCGCCAGACCGCCGCCTGGAGCATCCGCCCCCCGTCGAGCGGCAGCCCGGGCAGGACGTTGAACGCCGCCATGAAGAGGTTCACCCAGCCGACGGAGCCGAACGCGACCGCGAGCGCGGGATTCGATGCTTCCAGCACGCGCGAGAGTCCCCAGAAGAGCCCGCCGAGCGCGAGCGAGGTCGCGGGCCCGACCGCGGCGATGACGAACGCGGGTCCGGGTCCGCGCGCGTCGGATCGCGCGCTCGTGAACCCGCCGAAGATCACGAGCGTGATGCCGAAGACCGGGATGCGCTGTGCGCGGGCGGCGAGCGCGTGCGCGAGCTCGTGGAGGAGGACCGCGCCGAAGAAGAGCGATGCCGTGACGACCGCGAACGCGAGCCCGCGGACCGCGCCGCCCGCGACGGCCTGGAACCGGAGCCAGAGGCTGTACGTGATGAACGCGGCGATCCACAGCCACGACGAATCCACGTGCACCGGCACGCCGGCGATCGTCGCGACCCGGAATGTGCGTCCGAACATCTCGACCCGAGCGTACCCGCTTGCCGCGGCGCGCCGGGTCGCCTAGGTTCCCGTCGTGCGCACGCTCCTGCTCCTCTCCCGGGACCTCCGCGTGCACGACCACCCCGCCCTCCACGATGCGTCGGCCGCCGGCGAGGTCGTCCCGCTCTTCGTCCTCGACGACGGGCTGCTCGCCGTCTCGCGGAACCGCTCGCGGTTCCTCGTCGAGGGGCTGCGCGACCTCGACGGCGCGCTCGCGGATCGCGGCGGTCGACTCGTCGTCCGGCGGGGGGATCCCGCGTCGGTCGCCGTCGAGGTCGCGCGCGCGGTCGGGTGCGACCGCATCGCCGTGACGCAGGACGTCTCCGCGTTCGCGCGCCGTCGCGAGGCGACGCTCGAGGCGGGCGGACGCGCCGCGGGGATCGAGGTCCGCTCCTACGCCGGCAACGCGGTCGTCGAGCCCGGCGACTTCGCGCCCGCGGGGACCGACGGCTACCGCGTGTTCACGCCGTACTTCCGCGCGTGGTCCGTGGGTCCGCGACGCACGGTCCTGCCCGCGCCGAAGCGCGTCGTCGTCCCCGACGGCATCGCGTCCGATCCGCTGCCCGACCCCGCGTCGCTGCCGATCGACGCGGAGGCACTCCCACCGCAGAGGGAAAAAGCCAAAGAGGGGGAACCC
>JBJTYK010000059.1:0-3838 GCA_046082745.1 Actinomycetota bacterium
GGAGTTCGGGTTGTTTTTGGGGGGTGGGGAGGGGGGTGGGGGGGGGGGGGGGGGTGGGTGCCGTTGGGGGGGGGTCGATTCCGACTTCGGGGAGCAAGACCGACTCCCGCGCCGAGACCCGGGCGTAGTTGCACGCGAGCAGGCGCGGGAACCGCGCGTCGGCGACGACCGCCCCCCACGGCCGCTCGATGACGCGCTCGAAGGCGGCGTCGTGTGACGCCCATCCCTCGAGGACGGCGGCGAGGAGGTCGCGGGGCACGTTCCGAGCCTACCGGTGGCTCAGCGCGCGCACTCCCACGCGGCCCAGCCGCCGTCGTGCGCCATGCGCACGGAGACGATGACGTTCGCGTGGCCGTTGAGCGGCGACCAGCCGGGGAAGCCGTACGCGCGCGCCCGCGCGGGCCAGTACGTCCTCGACTGCTGGAACACGCCGAGGTAGGTGCCGGTGCGGCTGCGCGCGTGCGCGTCCAACTTCGATTCGCAGAAGGCGACGCGCAGGGCGTAGTCGGTCCCGCCCGGGACCGGCCACTTCCGCGTCGCGCAACGGATCAGCCGCTCGATGGCGTCGGGACCGTTGCGCCAGCGGATGTGTCCGCAGGCCTGGGTGATGGGCCCGGTGGACCCGGGAAGCAGCGCCGTCGCCGGCGCCGCGGACGCGACGCCGAGGAGCGCCGCGAGGATGATCGGAGCGATGGCCGCCGCGAGGCGGCCGCGTCGGAACGTCGGCATCGTGGTTCACCCCCTCGGGGGACCGGGCTGGGAGCCGGGTCCGGGCCGACGCTCGTCGGCGCCCGGGGCAGGTCTCGGGTGGTTCCTCACCTCCTGGTCTTCGTCGGGTTCGACCTGTCGGCCCCGCCGGCGACCGTCCCGCCGCCCTCCCGGCCCGCGCGCGTCGACCACTGGACGCGTGGCAGCCACGCTCGGGTCTGGAGGGGGTGTCGGACGGTCGTCCGATGTGAGCCGGGACGAGCGTACCGGGGGTCCGGGCCCGATCCGGGAGCCGCAACGGAATCGCAACGCCCGGGCCCCGGATCCGTGCCTGGGCCATCCCGGATCCGTGCCTGCGGGCCCTCCCGGCGTGCCCGCCCCGCCCCCGCCGGGGGTCCGTAGCATGGGGCCATGCCGTCCAGGGTCCTCCTCGCCGCCCCCCGGGGCTACTGCGCCGGGGTCGACCGGGCCGTCGAGGCCGTCGAGGAGGCCCTGCGCACCCACGGCGCCCCCGTCTACGTCCGCAAGCAGATCGTCCACAACCTCCACGTCGTCCGCGACCTCGAGGGCAAGGGCGCGGTCTTCGTCGAGGAGGAGACCGAGGTCCCGGAGGGGGCCGTCGTCGTCCTGTCGGCGCACGGCGTCGCGCCCGAGGTCTACGCGAACTCCTCGGCGCGGAACCTCACGGTCCTCGACGCGACGTGCCCGCTCGTCACGAAGGTCCACCTCGAGGCGCGCCGGTTCGCCGCCGAGGACCGCGTGATCCTCCTCATCGGCCACGCCGGCCACGAGGAGGTCGTCGGCACGACCGGCCAGGCCCCCGACCGGACGATCCTCGTCCAGACCGTGCAGGAGGCCCGCGCAGTCGAGCTCCCCGAGGGCGCGCGTCCGACGTACCTCACGCAGACGACGCTCTCCGTCGACGAGACGAACGCGATCGTCGAGGTCCTCCGCGAACGCTTCCCCGCGATCGAGGGCCCGCCGCGCGACGACATCTGCTACGCGACGCAGAACCGCCAGGACGCCGTGAAGGCGATCGCGCCGCGCGCGGACGTTGTCCTCGTCATCGGCTCGCGGAACTCGTCGAACTCGAACCGGCTCGCGGAGGTCTCGCGCGAACTCGGGACCCCGGCCTACCTCGTCGACGACGAGGACGAGGTCGACCCCGCGTGGCTCGAGGGCACCGACGTCGTCGGCCTCACGTCGGGCGCGTCGGCGCCGGAGTGGTTGGTGGAGCGGATGCTCGCGTTCCTCGCCTCGCAGGGTGCGACGGAGGTCGAGGAGGTCCGCCTCGCGCAGGAGCACCTACGCTTCTCGAACGTCCGGGTCTGATCAGTCCTCGGGGGTCGGTTCCCCGCTCGCGTTGCACAGCGACTCGAGCGCGTCCGCGCCGTCCTCGGGCCCGACCGCGATGACGCGGTCGCCCTCGCGGAGCACGAACGCCGAGCGCGGACGGTAGTTCCACCGGGCGCCGCGCTGGACGGCGAGGACGAACATCCCGGTCTCCGTCTCGACCTTCAGGTCGCGGATCGAGCGTCCGTCCGCCGCGGACCCGGCCTCGACGCTCGCCTGCGCGCTCGTCTCCTCGGTCTCCTCGAGCGCGAGCTGCACCACGGGGTGGAGGGGCTCGCCGGACTCGACGTACCACGTCATCTCGCGGGCCGCGTCGCACATAACCTCGCTCGCGCTCGCGAGCCGCAGGAGTCCGCGGAGCTCGTCGGGGTTGCGGGCCTCGGGCGAGGCGCGGAGCACCCAGGACTCGAGCTCGTCGTGGAGCGTGTCGCTGCGCTCCTCGAGCGCACCGACCTCGGCCGCGAGCGAGCGGTTGTTGAACAGGAGCGAGGAGTAGGCGAGTCCGACCGCGGCCTCGGCGAGGTCCTTCAGTTCGACGAGGATGTCGACCGCGCGGTCGAGCTCGGAGAGCGCGGGGGCGTCGCCGTCGTCGGGCTCGGGGGTCGCGGGGCCGCCCGCGAGCTCGCGGACGAGCGGCACGCCCTCCGCGGGGCCGCGGACGAGGAGCACGTCGTCCTCGGAGAGCACGTCGTCGGCGCCCGGATCGAAGCGCCAGTCCATGCCGCTGCGGATCGCCACCGCCCACATCCCGGTCTCGGTCGCGAGCGAGAGGTCGCGCAGGCTCCGGCCGATCGCCGGGGCGTCCTCCTCGATCCGCACGCGCGCGGTCATCTCGTCGGCGTGGCGGAGGTCCCGACGCAGGGCGTCCGGGATGCCGAGCCGCGCCGCGACGACGCGAGCGATGTCGCTCGCGGCGTCGCCGATCTTCTCGATCGCGTCGGCGATCCACAGGACCCCGGCCATCTGCTCGGCGTCCTCGGCGTTGCGCGCCGCGAGCATCGCGAGCGTGCGGAGGTCGTGGAGGTCGTCGCCCATCCGCTCCTCGAGCCGGTCGACCTCCTGCGCGAGGCTCTCCTCGTTGAAGAAGACGGCGGCGTAGGCGAGGTCGACCATGAGCTCGGAGGCGTCCTTCGCCCCGGCGAGCAGGTCCTTCACGTTCTTGCGTTGGTCATCCATGCGGCAGCACCCCCAATGATGTCATGACGGACAGGACGGCCACCACGCCCGCGACGTCCATCACGCTCGTGATGATCGGGACGCCCTGGTTGTCGGGATCGAGGCCGAATCGGAACGTGAGCACGGCGAGCTCGTACGCGAGCACGAGCATGACCGGGACGAGGAGGATCCCCGCGAGGAGCGTCCCCCCGACGAGCGTGCCGAACGGCGGGATGCCCGGCAGTCCCGTCGCGAGGCCGACCGCGACCGCGAGCACCCCGATGAGCGCGAACACGGCGACCGCGAGGAGCGACACGACGACGGCGTCGACGATCGCCGGCACCTCGGGGAGTCCGCGCGGCGTGAGGACGCCGATCTGGAGCTTCGAGGTCGTGCGCGACGCGAAGATGCCGCCGAGCGCGCCCGCCTGCGAGACGAATGGCGGGACGAGCGCGAGGAGCACCGGCACCGCCACGAGCTGCGGCTCGCGCGCGAGGAGGAGCCCGCCGGCGACGACGTCGAGGATCGGCGTGAGGAGGATCGTCCCGGTCATCTCGACGACCACGCGGCGCAGCGCGGGGTCGCGCGCGACGTAGGAGCGGGCGGTCGCGGCGATCGCGAT
>JBJTYK010000060.1:0-5873 GCA_046082745.1 Actinomycetota bacterium
CCCCCCCCCCCCCCCCCCCCCACGCCCCTCGCCTACGTCCTGCGGACGCACCGCGTCCGCCTCGCCCCGGTCCTCTACGCGCTCGGCGTGCTCCCGTTCATGCTCCCGCCGGTCATCAGCGCGCTCGGCGCGCAGGTGTTCTGGAACTCGACCGGTCACATCGGCCGCATCGAGAACGTCATCGTCGCGCACGCGATCTTCTTCTCGACGCTGCCGCTCGTCACGATCAGCCTCGGCATCGAGGGGATGGACCGCGCGCTCCCCGAGGCGGCCCGCACGATGGGGGCCGACGCGCGGACGACGTTCCGCACCGTCGTGCTGCCGCTCCTGCTCCCCTCGATGCTCACCGGCTACGCGGCGGCGTTCGTCCTGTCGCTGAACGAGTACATCATCGCGTTCCTCGTCGCGGGGTTCACCGTCGAGACGCTGCCGATCAAGATCTTCAACAGCCTGCGCTACGGATTCACGCCGACGATCGCCGCGGTGACGGTCGCCTTCGTGCTCGTGGCGGGGAGCGTCTTCTCGCTCTTCGCGATCTTCGGGAACCTCCTGCGGTTCCTCGGCGCCGACCCGGTCGCGCTCGAGCGCGCCGAGACCGCGCAGACGTTCTAGGCGTCGGGTTCCGGTCCCCACGCGATCGGGTCCCGCGGCGTCGTGTCGACGCGGACCGTGAACACGTCCGGCCGGTGGTAGTGCCCCGCGGTGTCGAGCGCCTGCTGCTCGGCGGCGATCGTCGCGAGGTCGAGGTCGGCGTACACGATCGCCTCGCCCGCGACCGGCCCGACGAGCCACGCGCCGTCGGGACCCACGACCCCGGACCCACCTCCCAGGAGCACCCCGTCCGCGTCGGCGAGCTCGTGCAGGCGCGGGGCGATCTCGAGGTCGGACGCGACCGCCGAGAGCGGGAGGTACTGCCCGGCGCACAGGACGAACGCGCGCGCCTCGAACGCGTAGGAGCGGCTCGCGACCTCGTGGATCTCCGGCACGTCCGGCCAGGCCGCGACGTGGATCTGCTCGCCCTGCGCGTGCATCGCGAAGCGCGCGAGCGGCATCCAGTGCTCCCAGCACACGAGGCCACCGAGCCGTCCGAGCTGGGTGTCGAAGACGTGGAGCGTGCTCCCGTCGCCCATCCCCCAGATCACGCGTTCCGAGTGCGTCGGGACGAGCTTCCGGTGGACGCCGAGCACGCGCCCGGCGTCGTCGATCGTGAGGAGCCCGTTGTAGAGGGTGCCGCGCGAGAAGCGCGCGTCGCGCTCGTTGATGCCGACGACGAGGTGGACCCCGTGCGACTTCGCCGCCCGCCCGAGCCGCTCGGTCGCCGGCCCCGGGACCTCGACGGCGTTCGCGAGGAGCCGCGCGTGCGTCGCCTTCGTGACGTCGTCGCCCCACGGGAGGCCGCGGTCCGCCCAGATCGGGTAGCCGGGGAGCCAGGTCTCGCCGAACACGACGAGGCGGGCGCCCCCGCGCGCGGCCTCGGCGATCGCGTCCTCCGCGCGCGCGAGCGAGCCCTCGAGGTCGAGGAACGCCGGCGCGACCTGCGCGATCGCGACCCGCACCGTCTCGCCCACGTCGCCTCCGGGAACCGTCCGTCGCGGCGCCGCGCGCCGCCGGGGGCGAGAGGATACCCCCCGCGTCCCCGCGCCGTTCGCCTAGGCTGCCCGCATGGAGGGAGCGCGCGCCGCACGGACGGACCCGACCGACCGCCGCGCCGCCGCATGAGCAGCCAGCTGCCCGCCGCGACGGAACTCGTCGACCTCCACATCCACGTCGGCGGCGCGGTCGCCCCGCACATCCTCTGGCAGATCGCGCAGGACCACGGGTTCAAACTCCCCGTGAAGGACTACTGGGAGTTCTGCGACCTCATCACCGCGGACCCCGACCGCGTGAAGTCGCTCGACGACTACGTCGCGATCATGCACGAGTGGACGGAGAAGATCCAATCCTCCCCCGCCGCGATCGAGCTGTCCGTCTACGAGATCATGGGCAAGGAGTACCGCTCGTCGCGCGTCTCGCACATCGAGCTGCGCTTCAACCCGATGAAGCGCAACCTCGGCGGCGAGCGCGACCTCGACCACATCATCGCCGCCGCGATCCGCGGGATGGAACGCGCGAGCCTCGCGTACGGCATCAGCGCCGGCCTCATCTTCTGCCTCGCGCGCGAGTTCGACTACGAGCTGAACGAGATCCTCGCGCGGAAGGCCGAACGCTACGCGGGCCGCGGGGTCGTCGCGATCGACCTCGCGGGGCCCGAGCGCCACACGCGGGAGCTCGGCGACGAGGTCGACGCGTACGCGGAGCTCTTCGACCGCGCGCGCCACGCGGGCCTCGGGACGACGATCCACACCGGCGAGACCGCGCACACGGGCGCGGAGGGCGTCATCGCGGTCGTCGAA
This sequence comes from Actinomycetota bacterium, assembly GCA_046082745.1. Taxonomy (GTDB): domain Bacteria; phylum Actinomycetota; class UBA4738; order UBA4738; family HRBIN12; genus JBJTIF01. The sequence continues at coordinate 2,394 of JBJTYK010000060.1, forward strand.
CGCCTGCGGCCCGACCGGATCGGCCACGGCGTCGCCGCGGCGTCGAGCGAGGAGGCGATGCGCAAGCTCGTCGAGCGCGACGTCGTCCTCGAGCTCTGCCCGACCTCGAACCTCCGCACGCACGCGGTCGAGGACCTCGAGGAGTTCGGCCGGGTCATCGAGCGCTTCCGCGAGGCGGGCGTCCGCTACACCGTGAACACCGACGGGCCGTACCTGCTCGGCACGACCCTGCGCGGCGAGTTCGACCTGCTGCTGCGCCACGGGATCGTGAGCGGCGCCGAGGTCCGCTCCTGCGTCGAGACGGCCCGCGCCGCCTCGTTCATCCGCACCTAGCGCGCCCGGCGCGACCCGCCCCCCGCTGCTAGCCTCGCCCTCCCACGACGAGGAGGAACGCATGGCGACGACCCGCAGGGCGAGCACGGTGTGGCAGGGGACCCTCATGGAGGGTTCGGGGAGGACGACGCTCGAGTCGAGCGGACTCGGCACCTACGACGTGACGTGGCCCGCGCGCTCCGAGGAGCCGAACGGCAAGACGAGCCCCGAGGAACTCCTCGCCGCCGCGCACGCGTCGTGCTTCTCGATGGCGCTCAGCAACGGCCTCGCGAAGGCGGGCACGCCGGCGACGCGCCTCGAGACCTCCGTCGAGGTGGACTTCGTCCCGGGCACCGGCATCACCGAGATCCGGATCGCGACGAAGGGCGAGGTGCCCGGGCTCGACGCCGACGGGTTCTCCGCCGCGGCCGCGACGGCGAAGGACGGGTGCCCGGTGTCGAAGGCGCTCGCCGTGCCGATCGTGCTCACCGTCGGCTGACGGCCGCGGCGGCCACGCCGCTCAGCCCTTCGGCCGCACCCAATTCGGCATCTCGGCCTCGAACACCGGCAGCGGCAGCTGCCCGTGGCCGATCGCCTCATCGTGGAACGACCGCACGTCGAAGCGGTCGCCGTCGCGCGCCTCGATCGCCCGCCGGGTCCGTTCGATGACGCGCTGGCCGACCTTGTAGCAGAGAGCCTGGCCTGGCCAGGAGATGTAGCGGTCGGTCTCGATCTCCGCCTCGACGCGCGGGAGCCCGACCTCCTCGAGGAACTCGACCCCGCGGTGGCGCTCCCAGCCGAACGCGTGGATGCCGGTGTCGACGACGAGGCGCGCCGCGCGGTGCGCCTGGCCGATGAGCATCCCGTAGCGCTCGGCGGGGTTGCGGTAGAGGCCGAGCTCGTCGGCGAGCCGCTCCGAGTACAGCCCCCAGCCCTCGCTGTACGCGCTGCCCGCGATGTGCGACGCGTGACGCCGCAGGTCCGGGAGCGAGGCGATCTCCTGTTCGATCGCGAGCTGGAAGTGGTGCCCCGGGATCGCCTCGTGGTACGTGACCGCCGCGAGGGAGTGGAGGAACCGGGTCGGCAGCTCGTAGGCGTTCACGTAGTACGTGCCGGGCCGCGACCCGTCGGCCGCCGGCGAGAAGTAGTACGCGGCCGGGGCGTCCTTCTCCTTGAACTCCTCGACGGGCTTCACGTCGCAGCCCGCCTTCGGGAAGCGTCCGAACACCGTGCCCGCCGCCTCGAGCGCGCGGTCGATGTCCTCGCGGATCCGCGCGATGAGCGCGTCCTTCGACGCCGCGACGTTCGCCGGGTCCGCCTCGATCCCCGCGCGCATCGCGGGGATGTCGCCGCCGTAGCCCATCTCGCGCGAGATCGCGCGCATCTCCTCGCGGATCGACGACCACTCCTCGAGGCCGATCTCGTGGAGCTCCTTCGGGTCGAGCGCGAGCCCGGTCCACGCCCTGATCGCGACCCCGTAGCGCGCGAGGCCGTCGGGCGCGGAGCAGAGCCCCGGCACGTCGCGGCTCGCGGCCTCGTAGCTCCCGCGCACCGCGCCGAGGTACCGACGGATCTGCGGATCGACGTGCTCGCGGACGGCGTCGGCGACGCGCTCGCGCTCGGCGTCACCCGCGACGCGGGCCGCGACGACGATCGGAGAGGACGCCGCGGGGATCTCGACGAGCCCCTGGAGCTGCGCGATGAGGCGCTCGACGACGACGCGCGGCGCCGTGAGGCCCTGCCGCTCGCCCTCCTCGACCCGCGCGAGGATCCCGTCCATGTACGCCGGGAACCCGGCGATGCGCCGGAGGAACTTCTCGAGTCGCTCGGGCGTGGACGCGTCCTGGAACGCCGCGAGCTGCGGCAGGAGCGTCTGCGGTCCCTCCATGTGGTCGACCGCGCCGACGAGGTCCATCCGGTGGTCGTCGCGCTCGATCGCGATCGAGGTGCCGACCCGGATGACCTCGCGGGTGATCCGCGACTCGACCGAGAGGTCGTCGTCGCCGATCGCGGCGGCGGTCGCGGCGAAGCCTTCGAACCCGGCGCGGTCCTCGAGGCGCGCGGCGTCCGAGGTGTCGTCGAGCGCGCCGTCGTCGACCTCCATGCCGAGGAACGTCCCCCAGATGGGCGAGCGGGCGATCATCCACTTCCAGACGTCGTCGGCGAGCTTCGCGACGGCCTCGTCGTTCGCGGACTTCGCGGACATGGGACCCTCCTCGGGACGGTGTGCCCGGATGCTACCCGTCAGGCCCGGTCGAACGCGACCCCGTCGAGCAGCCGCAGCAGCGGCGCCGTGTTCTGCATCACGTAGAAGTGGACGAGCGGCGAGCCCGCCGCGAGGAGCCGCTCGGTCATCGCCCGGGCCCACGCGATGCCGGCCGCCTCGGCCGCCGCCTCCGAGGACGCCCCGAGGATCGCGTCGCGGAGCCCGTCGGGGATCGCGACGCCGAACACCTTCGGGACGACCTCGAGCTGGCGCGGGGCGGTGAGGATCTTCAGCCCCGGCAGGATCGGGATCGTGACGCCCGCGTCGCGTGCGCGCGCGACGAACGCGAGGAACACGTCGACGTCGAAGAACAGCTGCGTCACCGCGTAGTGCGCGCCGAGTTCCTGCTTGCGACGCAGGACCTCGATGTCGGCCTCGAGCGAGGGGCTGTCGAGGTGCTTCTCCGGGTAGGCCGCGACGCCGATGCAGAAATCGGTGCTCCCCTCGACCGGTCCGTCGAGGAACTCCCCGCGGTTCATCGCCGCGACCTGCGCGACGAGGTCGCTCGCGTGGAGGTGCGAGGTGCGGCGCGGGTCGTCGCGGCGCGGTCCGTCGCCGCGCAGGCACATGAGGTTCTCGACGCCGAGGTAGTCGAGCTCGATGAGCGCGTCCTCGGTCTCCTCGGCGGTGAACCCGTTGCACAGGACATGGGGGACCGGGTCGACGCCCCAGCGGTAGCGGATCGCCGCGCAGAGGCCGAACGTGCCCGGGGCCCGGCGCTTCGCCCGGCGCGGCGAGCCGTCGGGCGCGACCTCGACCTCCGCCGCGTGGCTCGTGATGTCGATGAACGCCGGGTCGTACGGGAGGAGCGACTCGACGGCGGCCTCGAGGCGGGCGACGTCGCCGCCGCGTCGCGGCGGGATGATCTCGACCGAGACGAGGGGCCGCGACGCGGCGGCGAG
>JBJTYK010000061.1:0-5147 GCA_046082745.1 Actinomycetota bacterium
GACCGGTTCGATCCCCTCCGGGGGGAGGAGGGCGACGGCGACATCCCCGTCCCAAGGGTCCTGCGATGCCGCCGTCCCCCGCACCCTGCCCCCACCAAGATCCACGAGGGCGACGTCGTCGTCGATCGAGACGACCGTCCCCTCGAGGAGGTTCGCGTTGCCGAGGAACTCCGCGACGAAGGGCGTCGCGGGTCGCCGGTAGAGGTCGAGCGGCGTCCCGACCTGGACGATCGCACCGTCGCGCATGACGACGACCCGGTCGGACATGCTCATCGCCTCCTCCTGGTCGTGCGTCACGTAGACGAAGGTCCCGCCCGTCTCGCGGTGGATGTCCTTCAGTTCGACCTGGAGCTGTCGCCGGATCTGGAGATCGAGCGACGACAGCGGCTCGTCGAAGAGCAGGACCTTCGGACGGTTCACGATCGCGCGGGCGAGCGCGATCCGCTGCGCCTGACCGCCGGAGAGCGTCGAGACCGCGCGCGACTCGAACCCCGGCAGCCGCACGAGGGCGAGCGCGGACGCGACGCGCTCCGCGATCTCCTCCCGTGGGACGCCCGCCAACCGCAGGCCGAACCCGATGTTCTCCGCGACGTCGAGATGCGGGAACAGCGTCACGCGCTGGAAGACCATGTTCACCGGACGGCGATGCGCGGGGAGTCGGCCGAGGTCGCGGCCCTCGATCTCGATCGTGCCCGCATCGGGGATCTCGAAGCCGGCGATCATCCGCAGCAGCGTCGTCTTCCCGCACCCCGAGGGCCCGAGGAGCGAGACGAACTCGCCGGCCGCGACGTCGAGGTCGAAGCCCTCGACGACGGTCTGCTCGCCGAAGGACTTCCGCACCCCCCGGATGCGCAGCCTCGGCACGCCCACGTCCCCCACCGCTCCCCCTATCCCTGCAGATCCGCCACGAACCGACGCACGAACGCCACGAACACGAGCGACCCGCCGAGCAGGAGCGTCGAGACCGCGTTCACGGCCGGACTCACCGACTGCTTCACCGTCGAGTAGATGACGAGCGGCAGGGTGTTCTGCGAGCCGATCGTGAAGAACGTGATGAACACCTCGTCCCACGACAGCGAGAGCGTCACGAGCGCCGCGGCGATGAGGCTCGGCGCGATGAGCGGGAACGTCACCTTCCGGAACGCCTGCCACGGTCCCGCGCCGAGGTCGCCGGCGCTCTCGAGGAGCAGGTAGTCGAAGCGCTGGAGGCGGCTGTTCGCGACGAGGAAGAAGTACGGGAGCGTGTAGACGAGATGGCCGAGCGCCACGGTCCACAGGGAGAGCGGGACGCCCGCCTGGACGAAGAAGGACAGGAGCGCGAGGCCGATGAACAGCCCGGGGAGCGTCGCGGGCACGAGGAGGAGCGCCCGGAGCGTCGAGCCCGCACGGAGCGGGTACCGGGCGAGCCCGAGCGCCGCGAGGGTCCCGAGGACGGTCACCCCGAGCACGGTCACGACGCCGATCTGGAGGCTCGCGGCGATCGCCTGCCGGTACACGGGAGATCCGAGCACGAACCGGTACCAGCGCAGCGAGAAGCCCCCGAAGGGGAGCGTGAGGGACTCCGACGCGTTGAAGGAGAAGAGCACGACGACGGCGATCGGCGCGAAGAGGAACAGGAAGATGCAGGCGGAGTAGACGACGAGGCCCGAGGGTCGGCGGAGGCGCGTCAGAAGCGCTTCACCCGCTCGAGCCGCGACACCGCGAGGTAGAAGAGGAGGAAGACGGCGAGCATGAGGAAGGAGATCGCCGCGCCGCCCGGCCGGTTCCCGAGCGCGAGGAACTGGTTCGACACCATGTTCGCGAGCGACGTGTTCTGCACGCCACCGAGGAGCGCCGGCGTGATGTAGTCGCCGGAGGTGAGGATGAAGGTGTACGTGAGCGCGCCGATCGCCCCGGTCATCGAGAGCGGCATCACGACCTGCCGGAAGGTCTGGAGGGGACTCGCGCCGAGGTCGCGCGCGTTCTCGAGGACCTCCGGGCGGATGTTCTGCATCGACGACGAGAGCATGAGGATCGTGTACGGCAGGAAGATGTTCACGAAGGCGAGCAGGACCGCCCACTTCGAGAACAGGAGGAAGAGGAGCGGGTCGTCGATGAGTCCCAGCCGCTCGAGCGCGACGTTCACGAGGCCGTTCGCGCCGAGGATCGTGTACCAGGCGTAGAGCCGCACGAGGTACGAGGCGAAGAGCGAGACCACGACGAGGAAGAGCGCGAGGTTCCTCCCCCGCCGCAGCTTGAACGCGATCGTGTAGGCCACCGGGTAGCCGAGCGCGAGGCACACGAGCGCGGCGACCGCGCCGAGCCCGAACGAGGAGGCGGCGAGCTTCAGGTAGAGCGGGTCGGTGATCGCCTCGGCGTAGTTCCGCAGCGTGAGCGTGAACTCCACCCGCCCGTACCCCTTCGACACGAGGAGGCTCTGGAGGAAGAGGTTCGCCGTCGGGACGAGGAGCGCCCCGCCGACGAGGGCGAGGGCGGGCCCCACCAGGAGCGCGACGGTCACCCGTCGCCTCCCGGCGAGGCCCAGCCCTTCCCCCGCGGTCGCCACTACGAGGCCTTGAACGCCTCCCAGGCCGTGTTCCAGTCGTCGAACGAGACGTACCCGTCGGGAACCTCGACGGGGATCGCCTCGAGCGGCGCCGACTGGGTGAGGACCTGGTCGATCTCGTCATACGGGTAGAGCGCCCGCGTCGCGTCGTCCATGAGGTCGAGCGCGAGCGGGTTCACGCAGGCCTGGACGAGGTACGCCGCCTCCTCCGCCTGCGCCTCCGGGGAGAGCGCGGCGTCGATGAACCCGTAGACGGGGTCGAGGTCCTCGGCCCCCTCCGGGATCATGTAGGCGTCGCAGAACGTGGCCGACCCCTCGGTCGGCACCGTGTGCGAGACCGTGTCCATGCCTTTTCCGGCGGCGAAGCTGTTCACGGCGGCCCACCCGGGCGCCCCGGCGACGATCTCGCCGGCGACGAACAGGTCGGCCATCTCGCCGAACGACGCGATGACCGTGCGGGCGTTCTGCTTCAGGTCCCGCCAGAACGACAGGATCTCCTCGTGCTCCGCCGGCGTGTAGAGGCTGTCCACGCGGAAGATGCCCTTCACGTGGGCCCCGATGACGTGGGCGGCAACGACGTCGTCGACGATGCCGACCTTGCCGTCGAACTCCGGCGTCAGGAGGTCGAGGTACGACGCCGGCGCGTCGATCTGCGCCGAGTCGTAGTTGATGCCCTGGAGCCCCCAGGTGAACGGGATCGCCCGCTGGGCGCCGTCGATCACGAACCACTTGTCCGCGATGTCTCCCGAACGGAAGACCTCGAAGAGCGACGCGAAGTTCGGGATCTTGCTCGTGTCGATCGGACCGGGGATCCCGAGATCCACGTAGAACGGGCCGTAGCCCGCCATGTACGTGCTCAGGTTGAACAACCCCTTCCCGCCGCCCGTCGTGAACTTCGCGGTGATGTCGTTGTGGTTCCCGGCGTACGACGGGCTGATCGTCACGCCGTTGTTCGCGACCCAGTCCTCCATGTACGCCACGCCCGGAGCGAGGTCGTATCCCTGCCAGGAGAAGTAGTTGATCGTTCCGGCGAAGCTCGCGGGAGCACCCGTCTCGCCACCCCCACCGCCGCCCGTCTCCGTCTCGGAGTCGCCCCCGCACGCCGCGAGGAACGCCGGGAGCGCCGTGAGCGCGCCCGCGGTCATGGCCCCGCGCCGGAGGAGTTCCCTCCGAGCGAAGCGCTGGCCCGGTGATTCGCGAACCGTCATGCCTTCCCCCTTCCCTCCCTCACCGCACCGCCCGTTCGGACGGTCGCGGACCCTGCCTCCTAGTGGCGTTCGACGCGGAGCGGCCCTTCCGTGGACCGGACCGCGTCGAACCGGAGTCGTACCCGATCGTGCCGATAGACCGCGCGGTACACCTCGACGGGGTCGTCCGCCGCGAACGCCCGTCCCTCGACGTGGAGGAGCGGCGCCCCCGGCGGCAGGTCGAGGTGCCCGGCCTGCTCCGTCGTGCACGGAACGACCTCCACGACGGTCTCGGAGCGTTCCGGGATCGTCGCGTACTCGTCGGCGAGCACCTCGTAGAGCGAGGCGCGGCCCTCGCGCCGGAGCGTGAGCCCGGGGAAGCGCTCCTCGGACAGGAACGACGTGAAGATCGCGTAGGGTTCGCCGTCGACCCGGGCGAGGCGTTCGAGGCACCGGACGGCGACGTCGCCGAAGGTCTCGCGCACGACACCGAGCGGGGTGACGGTCTCCTCGTGGAGCACCTCGGTCTCCACCGCGAAGCCGAGCGCGTGCATCGACTGCGTGAAGGACGACACCACGGGGACGCCCGTCGTCGCTGCGCGGTCCTCGCGCACGAAGGTCCCGGAACCCGGGACCCGGCGCAGGACCCCCGCACGCACGAGGTCGAGCAGGGCCTGGCGCACCGGGGACAGCGAGATGCCGTAGCGGGCCGCGAGTTCGCGCTCGGTCGGCAGGAGCGACCCCGGCGGGAACTCCCCCCGCTCGATCGCGGCGACGACGAGGTGGCGGAGCTGGACGTGGTACGGGACGCCGGTGCCGCGCCGGATCATCCCGGCCGGACCGGGGGCGAACACGCCCGTGGATCCCCTCGCCAAGAAGCCTCCCCCTCCGCTCGGCAGGGGGACGTTATGACGTTATGAGTTTCTCGGTCAAGCACGCCGGGCGGCTAGCATGCGGCCATGCCCGAGCCGGGCCCGATCGTGTGCGTGGGCGCCCACATGCAGGGGCTCTTCATGCACGTCGAGCGCATCCCTCTGGAGGGCGAGTCGGTCCGCGGATGGGGATACCGCGAGCCCTGGGACGGCGGGAAGGTGGCGAACGTCGCGGTCGCCGCCTCCCGGCTCGGCGCACCCACGCGGCTCGTGACGCTCGTCGGGACCGACGAACGCTCCGACCGGTGGCTCGCCCGATTCGGCTCGGAAGGCGTCGACACCTCCTGGACCGGACGCGCCGCGGGACCGATGGACGTCGGCCCCGCGCTGCTTCCCCCGAGCAGGATCCCGGTCGTGATCGCGGTGACCGACCTCGGCGAGCGCATCGACGCGCCCTTCGTCGAGGAGCGGGCCGCCGCGTTCGCCGACGCGTCCGTCGTCGCGTGCGCCCTCGAGAGTCCCGTCGGCGGGGTCGCGGCCGCG
>JBJTYK010000062.1:0-2344 GCA_046082745.1 Actinomycetota bacterium
GGGGGGGGGGGGGGGGGGGGGGGGGGGGGTGGGGGGGGGGGGGGGTGGGTCTGGGGGGGGGGGGACAGGGGAACCCCCCCCCAAAACCCCCCCCCCCCCGACCGGTTCCTCGCCGGCTACAGCGCGTTCCTCTACGCGTTCCTCTACCTGCCGATCCTCACGGTCGTCGTGCTCTCGTTCAACGCCGGGATGCACGCGACGGACCTCCGCGGGTTCTCGCTGAAGTGGTACGCGGAGGCCTGGACGAACCCGTTCGTCCTCGACGCCCTGCGGAACTCGCTCGTGATCGCGGCGATCACGGCGGTCCTCGCGACGGCGTTCGGGACGATGGCTGCGCTCGCGCTCCAGCGGGTGCGGGGTCCGCTTCGGGTCGCGTTCGACGCGCTCACGTACGCGGCGATCCTCGTCCCGGGCATCGTCATCGGCATCTCGACGCTCGTCTTCGTCGTCCTCGCGTTCGGGTGGCTGAACGACTGGATCGCGTACCTGTGGCCGGGGGGCTCCCCGCCGGTGCTCACGCTCGGGAGCCTCACGGTGATCGGGGCGCACACGCTCTTCACGATGGCCCTCGTGCTCGTGCTCGTGCGCGCGCGGGCGGCGGGGATGGACCGCAGCCTCATCGAGGCGAGCGGCGACCTCGGGGCCACGCCGGCGGCGACCTTCCGTCAGGTGACGCTCCCGCAGCTGTTCCCGGCGATCCTCGCCGGCTCGCTCCTCGCGTTCACGTTCAGCTTCGACGACTTCATCGTGGCGCTCTTCGTCGCGGGACCGCAGAACACCCTGCCCCTCTACGTCTTCGCGTCGATCCGGCGCGGCGTGACGCCCGAGATCAACGCCATCGCCTCCGTCATGCTCGCGGTGACGCTCTCGTTCGTGTTCGTGGCGCAGACGGTGCTGCGGCGCCAGCAGCGGCGCCGGGCCGCCGGGGAGTCCGGGGCGGGCTGAGGGTCCCCGTCGGCGCCGCCCCCTCTGCCACAATGCCGTTGCCCCGCACCGCGGGGCCTCGAGATGTGCGGGCGGCCGTGGCGCCGCCCGGAAGGAGGAGGCACGGCATGGGGAAGCGCTCCGCAGCGTTCGCGGCGCTCGCGCTCGCGATGTTCCAGTCCCTGGTCCTCACGGCGGCCCCGGCGGGTGCGGTGGACCTCGGGGTGACCGCCGACGCGTGCTACGTCGACGGCGGCGTGATCTTCGCGAAGGGCGACGGCGACGCGAAGCCGATGCGCGTGTCCGTCGGCGGCACGAACCTCACGTGCCTCGTCGGCACCGGCGGGACCGCGGTCACCGCGACGTTCCCGTTCACGGCCTTCACCCGCGTGGAGATCCTCTCGGAGGGTCCGCTCACGTTCGACCTGCGCGACACGGCCGACCCCGCGCCCTACCGGTCGGCCTCGTACCCGGCCGTGCAGTACTCCGTCTCGGCCCTCTCCGTCGCGTTCGACGGCAGCGGCGTCGATGACTCGCGGTACCCGGTCGCCGTCACGATCGCGAACACGTCTTTCAGGATCGGTTCGGTCGGGGGCTCCGTCGTCTCCGTCGGTTCCTGGTCCTTCGTCGGCACCGACGGCGACGACGACCTCGACGCGCGCGGCCTGTCGAACGCGGCGGTGATCGCGGGCGGTGGCGACGGCGACGACACGCTCACCGGCGGCGGGCGCGGCGACCTCCTCACGGGCGGCGACGGCGACGACGTGCTCGACGGCAGCGACGGCGACGACCTCCTCGAGGCCGGCGACGGCGACGACGAGCTCCGCGGCGGCGACGGCGACGACAACCTCGATTGCGCGGACAGCACGGCCGACGACGAGGCCGACCAGTGCTGGGGCGAGGACGACAACGACCGGATCCTCGCCGACCTGCCGAGCGCCGGCCTCGACACCGTCGCGCCCGGCGACGGGAACGACGACGTGAACGCGGCCTACGTCCTCACGTACGCGGACTCCTCGGACCCGGTCGAGGCGAACATCGAGGACGGCGAGGTGCGCTCCGACGCGGGCGACGACCTCTTCGGACCGATCGCGATCTTCGTCGGGTCGCCCGACGCCGACACGATCTCGGGCTCGTCCGATGACGAGACGATCCGCGGCGGCGACGGCGACGACGTCCTGAAGGGCCTCGGCGGCGACGACGTGCTCGGCGGCGGCCCCGGGAACGACGTCCTGCGCGGCGGCGCCGGCGCGGACCGCGCCGCGGGCGGCGGCGGCGACGACCGGCTCGTGGGCGGTGGCGGCGCGGACATCCTGCGCGGGGGCGGCGGCGAGGATCTCGCCGCCGGCGGCATGGGCCGCGACCTCTGCGTCGCGGAGAAGCGTCGGGAGTGCGAGGTCTCGTAGGGGTTCCGGGGCGG
>JBJTYK010000063.1:0-2742 GCA_046082745.1 Actinomycetota bacterium
CCAGCCGGATCACCTCGTCGCTGCCCTTGGCGCGCTCCTCGGAACTCGCGCAGCCGGTCGCCACCACGAGCATCGCGGCGGCGACCACCGCGCCGATCGATCGTCGGATCCGCATGTCGTCTCCTCTCGGAAAACGGAAAGGCCGCGACGCGGATGCGTCGCGGCCTCCAGTCGTCTGGTCAGCCGAACGGAGGAGACGCTACGCGAGGACGGACGACCCCGCAACGGCATCCGCGCACGCTGATGTGGAGAAGTGGTGGAGGTCCGGGGGCCGCGACCGCCCCTACGTCAGCCGGAACTTCTCCGCCATCTCGATCTGCACGACCTTGCCCTCGTGGATCACGAGGAGCACGGTTCCGAACTCGAGGCGGCGGAGGATCGCGCCGACCTTCGCGAGCACGGCACGCTCCGCATCCGAGAAGGCGGAGAGGTCGACCGAGGGACTCCCCTCGGGCGTCAGCGCGGTGGGTTCGGCGGGCATCGGACCACCCTAGCAACGCCCCGCCCGCGGGGGAACCTCGCCGGGTTCAGCGCACCCGGTCGGGCGCCGAACCCTCGACGTGGAGCTCGGGCAACCACCGGAGCCAGCGCGGCAGGTACCAGTTCGCATCGCCGAGCAGCCGCATCGACGCCGGCACGAGGATCGACCGCACCACCGTCGCGTCGAGGAGGATCGCCACCGCGAGGCCGAAGCCCATCTGCTGGAGCGGCCCGAGGCGACCCGACGCGAACGCCGTGAACACCGCCACCATGATGAGCGCCGCTCCCGTGATGATGCCCGCGGTCGTGCGCAGCCCGTACGCGACCGATTCGTGGTTGTCGCGCGTGCGGTCGAACTCCTCGCGGATCCGCGTGAGCATGAACACGTGGTAGTCCATCGAGAGCCCGAACAGGATCGAGAACAGGAACAGCGGCAGCCACGCCTCGATCGCGTCCACCTGGCGGAACTGGAACCCGATGGCGTTGAAGAACCCGATGCCGACGCCCTCCTGGAACACGAGCGTGATGACGCCGTAAGCCGCCCCGACGGAGAGCAGGTTCATGAAGATCGCCTTGATCGGCAGCACGATCGACCGGAACACCACCGTGAGCAGCAGGAACGACAGGCCGAGCACGAACGCGAACACCGGCGCCTGCGCGTCGTCGGCGATCGCGAGGAAGTCCGTGAAGTAGGCGGTCTGACCGCCCACGAGGACCTCCGTGCCCGACACGTCGCCGAACGCCGCGGGCACGACCTCGTCGCGCAGGGCCGTGATCTCGTCGAAGGCCCCCGCCGAGGCGGGGTCGCCGCGGAACGACGTCTGCACGAGCGCGATGTCCCCGCCGGGCGCGATCTGGACCGAGCTGCGGGGCGCGAGCGCTGGCTGCTCCGCGAGCCGCGCCTGGAGGTCCGCGATCGCAGCCTGCACCGCCGCGGATTCGACGTCGCCGCGCACCACGATGTCGACCGGCTGCGTCGTGCCGCCGGAGAACTGCTCCTGGAGCGTGAGGAACGCCGCCTTCGACTCGAAGGCGTCGGGCAGCGTCGAGATGTTCTGCGAGGTGCCGCGGTTGAGCTGCAGGTACTGCGACGCGAGGCCGCCGAGGACGGCGACCGACAGGACGAGGAAGACGACGGGCCGCGCCATGACGCGGTCGGTGATGCGGTCCCAGAAGCCGCCGCGCGGATCGTGGTCGGCATCCACCCGCGCGCGCTTCGACAGTCGCGGCCAGTTCACCCGGTCGCCGAGGATCGCGAGGAACGCGGGCAAAAGCGTCATCGAGGCGAGGATCGCGAAGATCGTCACGACGACCGCGCCGACGCCGAGGCTCTGGAAGATCGTGCTCGGCACGAAGAGCATCCCGAGGAGGGCGAGCACGACGGTGACGCCGCTGAAGAAGACCGCGCGGTTCGCGGTCGCCCCGGCCGCACCGATCGCCTCGAGCTTGTCGCGGCCGCGTCGGCGCTCCTCGCGGTAGCGCGACACGATGAACAGCGAGTAGTCGATGCCGACCGCGAGGCCGATCATCGACACCATGTTCTGCACGAAGAGGTTGAACTCGACGACCTGCCCGATGAGCGCGACGACGCCGAGCGCGGCGGCGATCGCGAACAGGCCCATCACGATCGGGACGACCGCCGCCACGATCGCAGCGAACACGACGATGAGGACCACGAGGGCGATGCCGAGTCCGAAGACCTCGCCGCGGCGGAGGTCCTCCTCCGAGACCTTCGCGAAATCCACGAAGACGAGCGGCTGACCCGCGACCTGCACGGTGACGCCGTCGGTCGAGGCCGCGCGGGCGACCTCGCGGACGTGCTCGATCGCGTCCTCGCCGGTGTCGGCGAGGGAGGCGGGGATGAGGACGGTGCTCCCGTCCTGCGACACGAGCGAGTCCGCCCGGTCGAGGAGGTCGAAGCCGGAGAACGGAGCCGAGGCGAGGTCCTCGCCGCCGGCCGACAGGAGCGCGGGGACGACGGCCCGCAGCGCGGACGGGAGCGTGGGGGGGGGTCGGCTTCCTTGGCCCGCTTGGCGGGGGTTCTTCCCCCCCCCGCCCCGTCCGACGCGACCGTCGAGCTCCTCACCCCGATGGAGTTCGCCGTGCGCGCGGGCCAGACCGAGCCGCCGCCCGCGGGCACCGACATCCCCGAGGCCTTCGTCGTCGTGAACGTCCCCCAGGAGGGCGGGTCGGCAGACGCGCTCCCATCCGCGCTGCGGGCCGTAGTCCCCACGCTCCTATCGTCCGGCGGCGAGGAGATCG
>JBJTYK010000064.1:0-3159 GCA_046082745.1 Actinomycetota bacterium
GCTCCGCGCGGCCGTCGGCCGCGCGGAGCGCCACCCGGTCCTCAGTGGGCCGTCGCCGACGGCTCGCTGACGACGCTGGCGACAGGCATCAGCTCGAGCCGATCCCGCCGCGCAGGATCTCGATGAACTCCCCGATCCGCGCCGCCTTGCGGTCCGGATCGTGCGGGCGCTTGCGGACGAGTCCCGGGTCGAAGTCCGCGTCGGACAGGACGTCCTGGAAGCTGTCGCCCGCCCACTCGAGCATCGAGGTCGTCATCTCGACGTCGACGTCGGAGCGCAGCTCCCCGCGCCCGATCCCCCACTCGACGAACTCGAGGGTGCCGTAGGGGTCCTCGCTCCGCATGAACCTCTGGATCGGCCGGCGCAGGTCGAGGCTCGAATCGTGGCGCCCCATCATCGCGACGCGGTTCGCCACCCGGAACTCGCCCTGGGCGAGGTCCTCGGCCCGGTCGAGCCAGTAGCGCAGGACCGCCCAGAAACCCTCCTGCCGCACGTCGTCCGGCGCATCCAGCCAGCGGGGCAGGAGGTCGACCGCGCGCTCGTAGGCCGCGAGGAAGAGTCCCTCCTTGTTCCGGAAGTGGAGGAACACCGTCCCCTTCGCGACGCCGACCTCCTTCGCGACGTCCTCGACGCGGGCGGCCCGGAAGCCCACCTCGGCGAACCGGCGCATCGCGGCGTCGACGATCTGGTCGCGGCGGGTCGTCGTGTCCACGCGGGGAACCTAGCAGCCACGCGCGCGGCGAGCGTCGGGAGCTCATTCGTTCCGGACGTAGAAGAGCCCGAGGGACCTCGGGCTCGTCGGGGACCGGAGTCCCCAACCACCCTCAGCCCCTCGGGCTCATGTGCCCCGAGCAACCTCCGTACCGCCGTCTCGGTTTCCGGGCGGTAGACCCTTTCGTTGGGCTTTGGAGCGTCCCGAGCCTCTCCGCCCGCACAGCCAGTTGGCTTTCCCGACCGTACGACCAGATGCGCCCAGTTCGCCTTACGGCTTTCCCAGGGGTCCCCACACTTTCGGTTCCCTGACTCGGCAGTCCCGGCTGCTCGGAGCAAGCGGAATCTACGGCGGGGCTCCGGGGCGGTCAATCGCGCGAACGCGCAGGTCAGCGTACGAATGCGCAGGTCAACGCGTTGTCCGAAAGAACGACAGGAACGTTCCGACGAGTGACAGGAAACGCGAACAGTGACAGGAACCCGTGCCTACGCGTTCGGGTTCGCGTCGAGCCACGCGTCGAACTCGGCCCGCGCGGCCTCGAACTCGGGGCGGGTGACGCTCATCACGACGCGGTCGTGGCGTCCGTCGGGACGCCGCGACCGCTCGCGGAGCGTCGCCTCGCGTCGGAAGCCGCAGTGCTCGTAGGTGTGCAGCGCGCGCTCGTTGCCCGCGAGGCCCCAGAGTTCCACGAGGTGGAGGTCGAGCTCCGCGAAGCCCCAGCCGAGGAGCGTGAGGATCGCCTCGCGGCCGAGGTGCCGACCCGCGAGGTCGTGCTCCCCGAGGAACACGTAGAGGGAGCAGACCTGATCACGGGCGCGGAACCCGTTCAGGCCGATCCGCCCGACGGGTCGACCGTCGACCTCGACGACGAAGGGGTGGCCCTCCTCGGCCGCGCGCGCCTCGGCCGCGGCGACGTCGCCGAGGGTGAACGGCCCGTCGTAGTCCATCCGCCACGCGATGTCGGGATCGTTCTGCCAGCGGTGGATCGCGGCGTGGTCCTCCGGGCGCGTCGGGCGCAGCACGACGCGCCGACCCGAGAGTTCCGTCATGCCGGTGCGAGGAGTTCCCGGTAGACCGAGGCGATCTCCGCGGTCGTCGCGTCCCACGAGAAGGCGGCCGCCGCGAGGGCCGCGCGGCGGCCCATCGCGGCCGCTGCCTCCGGATCGCGCAGGAGCGCGAGGAGCCGGTCCGCGTGCGCGCGCGGGTCGTGACCCTCGACGAGGTAGCCGGTGACGCCGTCGTCGACGACGTAGCGGAGGCCGCCGACCGCGGCCGCGATGACCGGCGTGCCGCACGCCTGGGCCTCGAGCGCGACGAGGCCGAACGACTCGGAGCGCGACGGGACGAGCACCGCGTCGGCGGCGCGGTAGAAGTCGGCGAGCCGCTCGCGCGGCTGCGGCGGGAAGAACATCACGCGGTCGCCGACCCCGAGCGTCGCGGCGAGGTCCATGAGGCGCGCGACGTCGGCGCCCACGCCCGCGCCGCTCGGGCCGCCGACGATCGCGAGGATCACGTGGCGCGTGTGCTCGGGATCGCGACGCACCGCTTCAGCGAGGGTGCGGACCGCGACGTCGGGACCCTTGTGCGCCTGGAGTCGGCCGACGAACAGGAGGATGCGCGCGCCCGCGAAGTGGAGCTCGTCGCGGGCGCGGTCGCGCGGACCGGGCCGGAAGACGTCGTGATCGACGCCCGGCGGGACGACGCGGATCCGCGCGGGGTCCGCGCGGTAGAGGCCGACGAGCTGCGCGGCCTCCGCGGGCGTCGCGGCCATGAGCCGGTCCGCGGAGGCGACGACCTCCTCCTCCCCCTCGAGGCGGTACGGCGGTTCCGCGGTCTCGCCATCGGCGAGCGCGCCGTTCTTCACCTTCCCGAGCGTGTGGAACGACGCGACGAGAGGGACGCCCCAGATGGCCTTCGCGCGGCGACCGATCCATCCCGAGAGCCAGTAGTGCGCGTGGACGAGGTCGTAGTCGGCCCGCTCGCGGCGCGCGCGGCGGACGAGCCCGTCGAGGAACTCCGGGAGCACCCGGTGGAGGTCCTCCTTCGCGACGCCGCGCGCCGGCCCGGCGGGCACCTGGATGAGCCGCGAGCCGTCGCCGAGCTCCGCGACCTCGCGCTCCCCCTTCGCGCGACGTCGCGTGAAGACGTCGACGTCGACGCCGAGACGACCCATGCGCTCGGCCGCCTCGAGGACGTAGACGTTCATCCCGCCGGCGTCGCCCGTGCCGGGCTGGTCGGTCGGCGAGGTGTGGAGGCTCACGACCGCCACGCGCGGCCGTCGGCCCTCCCGGGAGCGTCGAAGTCTCACGCCCCGGATGGTACCGGGGTGCGGAGACGGGGCCTCAGCGAGACCGACGCAGCGCGAACGCGGCCTCGACCGTGCCGACCGGACGGCCGCCGCCGAGCACGGCGCGCCGGGCGACGGCGTCGAGCGCCGGGGCGTCCGC
>JBJTYK010000065.1:0-6753 GCA_046082745.1 Actinomycetota bacterium
GGCTCGGTGGGGATGGGGGAGACGAGGGGGGGGGCGGCACCTGCCTTGGAGAGGTGGTTGGGGTCTTTGTGGGTGGCGCCCGCGCCGCCCGCGAGACAGACCGCCCCGGCGAGCTCCGCGGGCGAGCGGTCCCCGAGGCCCATCGCGGCGAACTGCCGGGCGTACGCGGGGAAGGCCGCGTAGGCGGCCGCCGCCACGGCGAGGGCCGCCGACGCGGCCGTCGCGTCCTGTTCGACGCAGGCGCGCACGTAGACCCCGACGGTGACCGACGCGGGGTCGCGGCCCGCCACCTCGGCCCCCTCGCGGATCTCCCGCCGCGCGCGGACGACGCGTTCCGGCGTGCACCAGTTCAGGAGCGCGCCGTCGGCGATCTCGCCCGCGAGCCGCGTCGACCGCGGACCGAGCGCCGCGATCCAGATCGGCGGCGGCGAGGTCGGCACGAGCGCGAGCCGCTGGCGCGCGCCGTCGATCTCCGCTGCCTCCCCCGCGAGGAGCGCCCGGAGCGCCCCGACCTCCGCGCGGAGCCGTTCGAGCGATCCGGGCGCGGGCGCGCCGGTGCCGAGCCCGAGAAGGAGCCGTCCGCCGGAGCGTTCCTGGACGGTCGCCGCCGCCATCGCGGTGAGGACCGTCGGGCGCGCCGTCATCGGCACGATGCCGGTGCCGAGCCGCAGCCCCGTCGTCTCGCCCGCGAGGCCGACGAGCGCCGCGAGCGTGTCGCGACCGCCGACCTCCGGGAGGAAGACCGCGTCGTAGCCGAGCGCCTCGCCCTGGCGCGCGAGCCCCGCGAACGCGGGCCACGGCAGCGGATCGCGGAGCGTGAACCCCCGCACGGGGTCAGCCCGGGCCGCGCGACCAGAGGTACGGCAGGAGCAGGAACGTGACGCCGAGCAGGCGCGGCGCGACGAGGAGGCCGACGACGAGGACGAGCCCCGCGAGCAGCGCGAACCCCGCGGGCGTCGCCCACAACGGCTCCGTCGGTCCGCCGCCGACGCCGCCCGCGGTCTCGCGCGCGATGCGGTTCCGCAGGTACCCGGCGGCGAGCAGCACGACGACCGCCGCGGGCAGCAGGATCTGGAGCAGGTTCCCCACGCGCTACAGGGGGACGTGGGAGAAGACCATGAGCCGCGGCTCGGTCATCTCCTCCATCGCGAACCGGAGCCCCTCGCGACCGAACCCCGAGTCCTTCGCGCCGCCGTAGGGCATCTGGTCGGCGCGGAACGCCGAGACGTCGTTCAGGATGACGCCGCCGACCTCGAGCTCCCGGTGCGCCTGGAACGCGCGGTTCACGTCGTTCGTGAACACGCCCGCCTGGAGCCCGAAGCGCGAGTCGCTCACGCGGTGGAGCGCCTCCTCGAAGGTCTCGTAGGGCGAGATCGTGACGACCGGTCCGAAGACCTCCTCGCGGCAGACCTTCATCTCGGGGTCGACCCGCGAGAGCAGCGTCGGCCGGAAGAACGGCCCGTCCGCGGTCCCGCCGGTGAGCACCTCGGCGCCCTCGGCGACCGCCTCGCGCACCCACTCCTCGATCCGCTCGACGTTGCCGCGATCGATGACCGGGCCGACGTCGACGGTCGGGTCCATCGGGTCGCCGACCTTGAGCGACTCGACCTCCTTCACGAGCCGACGGGCGAACTCGTCGTAGACCTCGGACTGCACGAGGACCCGCTGGACGCTGATGCAGCTCTGCCCGGCCTGGTAGTACCCGCCGAACGCCACGCGCTTCGCGGCGAGGTCGAGGTCGGCGTCGCCGTGCACGATGACGCCCGCGTTGCCGCCGAGCTCGAGCGTCACGCGCTTGCGCGGGTCGAGGCCCTTCAGGTACCAGCCGATGTCGACGGACCCGGTGAACGAGATCTTCCGGTACCGCGCATCGCGCGCCATGCCGTCCGCGACGGACGACGAGACCGGGAGCACCTGGTACATCCCCCTCGGCAGGTCGGTCTCCGCGAAGAGCTCCGCGAGCCGCAGCGCCCCGATCGGCGTCGCCCGGGCGGGCTTCACGACGATCGGCGCGCCGACGGCGAGCGCCGGCGCGACCTTGTGCGCGACGAGGTTCAGCGGGAAGTTGAACGGGGTGATGCCGAGGACCGGGCCGAACGGGAAGCGCCGCAGGAGCGCGATCCGCGACCCGAGCGACTGCTCGGTGTCGAGGCGCATGACCTCCTCGTCGCCGTGGCGCAGGACCTCGCTCGCCCACCGGAACGTCGAAACGGCCCGCGTCGCCTCGACCCGCGCCCACTTCAGGGGCTTGCCGCCCTCGCGGGCGATGAGGGTCGCGTTCTCGTCGACGGTCTCCGCGAGGCGGCGCGAGACGTGATCGAGCGCCTCCGCGCGCCGCCACACCGGCAGGACCCGCGCCTCCGCGAACGTCGCGGTGGCCGTGGCCGCCGCCTCCTCGACGTCGGCCTCCGTCGGGACGCCGATCTCGGCGACCACGGAGTCGTCGAAGGGGCTGCGCACCTCGAAGGTGCCCTGCCCCGTCCGCCACTCGCCGTTCACCAGGTACGGACGAACCGCCACCTCGACCACTCCCTCTCCGCGTCGGCCGGAGCGTTACTCCAGCGAGGCCATGACGTGCTTCACGATCGTGTACTCCTCGATCGCGTAGATCGACATGTCGTTGCTGCTCCCGCTCTGCTTGAAGCCGCCGTGCGGCATCTCGGGCGTGAGCGGGATGTGGGTGTTCACCCAGACCGTCCCGAACCGCATCCGGCGCGACATCCGCAGCGCGCGACCCACGTCGCGGGTCCACACCGAGGACGCGAGCCCGTAGTCGACGCCGTTCGCCCAGCGCAGCGCCTCCTCCTCGTCGGAGAACGGCTGCACCGTGACGACCGGGCCGAAGACCTCGCGCTGGATGATCTCGGCGTCCTGGCCGACGTCGGTCACGACCGTCGGCTGGTAGAAGAACCCGCCGCCGTTCTCGATGACGTTGCCGCCGGTGGCGATCGTCGCGCCGGCGGCGCGGGCGCGGTCGACGAACCCGGTGACCCGCTCGAGCTGCTGCTTCGAGACGACGGAGCCCATCTCGGTGTCCTCGGCGAACGGGTCGCCGACCTTGAGCTTCGAGACGGCGGGGACGAGCTCGGCGAGCAGGCCGTCGTAGGCCTTCTTCCCGACGAGGACGCGGCAGGCCGCCGTGCAGTCCTGGCCGGAGTTGAAGAACCCGGCGATCTTGATCCACGTCGCGGCCGACTCGAGGTCCGCGTCGTCGAAGACGACGACCGGCGCCTTGCCGCCGAGCTCGAGGTGGACGCGCTTCAGCGTGTCGGACGCGTTCTTCGAGATGAGCTTGCCGGTCGCGACGTCGCCGGTGAGCGAGACGATGCCCACGTCGGGGTGGCGCACGAGCCGGTCGCCCGCGGGCTCCCCGTCGCCGGTCACGACGTTGAAGACCCCGGGCGGGAAGATGTCGGACGCGAGCTCCGCGAGGCGGAGCGCGGTGAGCGGGGTCCACTCGGAGGGCTTCAGGACGATCGTGTTGCCCGCCGCGAGCGCCGGGCCGAGCTTCCAGATCGCCATCATGAGCGGGTAGTTCCACGGCGCGATGAGCCCCGCGACGCCGATCGGCTCGCGGCGGAGCATGCTCGTGAAGCCGGCCATGTACTCGCCGACGGAGCGACCCTCGAGGAAGCGCGCGCCGCCCGCGAAGAAGCGGACGTTGTCGACGATCGGCGGGATCTCCTCGGAGAGCGTCGCGGCGAGGGGCTTGCCGACGTTCTCGGCCTCGATGCGGGCGAGCTCGTCGCCGTGCTCCTCGAGGCGGTCGGCGAGCTTCAGGAGCGCCTGCATGCGTTCCTTCGGCGTCGAGTCGAACCACACCTCGTCGAACGCCTTCTTCGCGGCGGCGACCGCGCGGTCCACGTCGGCCGCGCTCGCCTTCTGGACGGAGGCGATGACCTTCCCGGTCGCGGGGTTCAGGATCTCCTGGGTCTCCCCCGACGAGGACTCCACCCACTCCCCGCCGATGAACATCTTCCGCGTCTGCTCGCCCTTGGCCATGTCCCCTCTCCTCCGACTCCCGGCCGTGCCGCCCGCCGGTGGCGGGCGCATCGTCCGAAGTATGCCTCGCGGGGGCCTCCGCGCACCACCTCGCGGGGGGGCGGCCCCCCGTGGCAGACTTGCCCTGCCCGGCGCCGGCCGGACGGCGGAGGACGGTCGTGGACATCCCGCAGGAACGCAAGGTCGTCACCGAGATCCCCGGGCCGCGCTCCCGGGAGTGGTTCGAGCGCCGGACCCGGGCCGTCGCCCAGGGCGTCGGGGCGCTCCACCCCATCGTCACCGCCCGCTCGAGCGGCGCGATCATCGAGGACGTCGACGGCAACCGCATCGTCGACTTCGGGTCCGGGATCGCCGTCCTGAACGTGGGCCACACGGCCCCCGAGGTCGTGGCGGCGGCGCAGCGGCAGCTCGAGCTCGAGACGCACACGTGCTTCAACGTCTCGCCGACGCAGCCCTACATCGAGCTCGCCGAGCGGCTGAACGCGCTCGTGCCGATCCCCGGCCCGAACAAGACGATGTTCGTGAACTCGGGTGCCGAGGCCGTCGAGAACGCCGTGAAGATCGCGCGGAAGGCGACCGGGCGCTCCGCGGTCGTCACGTTCGACCACGCGTTCCACGGACGGACGCTCCTCACGATGACGCTCACCGCGAAGGTCATGCCGTACAAGCAGGGCATGGGCCCGTTCGCGCCCGAGATCTACCGGCTGCCGTTCGCGTACCCGTACCGCTGGGCGAACGGCCCGGAGCGCGCGGCCGAGGAGGCGCTCGCGTACGCGCGTGACGAGATGCACAAGGCGATCGGCGAGGAGAACATCGCCTGCGTCATCGTCGAGCCGATCCAGGGCGAGGGCGGCTTCGTCGTCCCGGCGCCCGGGTTCCTGCGCGGCTTGGCGGAGTTCTGCCGCGAGCACGGCATCGTGTTCATCGACGACGAGATCCAGTCCGGCATGGGGCGCGCCGGACGCTGGTACGCGATCGAGGACGAGGGCGTCGAGCCCGATCTCGTGCTCACCGCGAAGTCGCTCGGCGGCGGACTGCCGATCTCGGCGGTCACCGGACGCGCGGCGATCATGGACGCCGTCCATCCGGGCGGACTCGGGGGGACGTACAGCGGGAACCCGGTCGCCGCGGCCGCCTCGCTCGCCGTCCTCGACCTCATCGAGCGCGACGGACTCCTCGAGCGCTCGCGTCGGCTCGGCGCGCACGTCCTCGAGCGCCTCCACGCGATGCAGGCCCGCCACCCGCTCATCGGCGACGTCCGCGGCCGCGGGATGATGACCGCGATCGAGCTCGTCGTCGACCGCGACACGAAGGAGCCGCTCGACGGACCCCGCGGCAACGCGATCGTGGCGGAGTGCCTGCGGCAGGGCGTGCTGATCCTCAAGGCCGGGACCTACGACAACGTGATCCGGCTCCTGCCGCCGCTCATGATCGACGAGGCGCTCCTCGACGACGGCCTCGACGTGCTCGACGCCGCGATCGGCTCGGTCGAGACCGGCTGACCTCGATCGACCGCCTCCGCGCCGCCCTCGGGCGGGTCGCGATCGACGTCGAACCGCTGCGCGTCTCGCGTCCGTTCCGTCGGCTCTGGATCGGCCTCGCCGTCTCGGAGTTCGGCTACCAGTTCACGATCGTCGCGACGTTCGTCCAGGTCTACGACCTCACCGGCTCGGCCGCCGCGGTCGGCGCGATCGGTCTCGTCGGCCTCGTCGGGCTCGTCGTCGGCGCGCTCGTCGGCAGCGCCTTCCTCGACCGCTACGACCGGCGCACGCTCCTGCTCCTCTCGCAGGTCGGGTTCATGGTCGCGGTCGGGACGCTGCTCCTCGGGGCGCTCTCGGGCCGACCGCCGCTCGCCCTCATCTACGCCGACGTCGCCATCCTCGCGTTCGTCTCGGCGATCGACTCCCCGACCCGCTCGGCGATGACGCCCCGCCTCATCGGCCACGACCTGCTCCCCGCCGCGCTCACGCTGAATCAGGTCGTCTGGAACGGGACCGCGCTCGCGGGCCCGGCGGTCGCCGGCATCGTCATCGCGCGGCTCGGCGTCGGGTGGGCCTACGGCATCGACCTCCTCACGTACCTCGCGATGCTCTGGGCCGCGTGGGCGCTCCCCCGCCTCGCGCCGGACGTGACGTCGGAGGCGAAGGGGGGACTCGCGGCGGTCCGCGAGGGGTTCGCCTTCCTCCGCGGGAAGCCGGTCCTGCAGTCGACCTTCGTCGCCGACATCGTCGCGATGGTCTTCGGGATGCCGCGGGCGCTCTTCCCGATCCTCGCGGCCTCCCGCTTCGGCCGCGGGCCGGAGGTCGTCGGGCTCCTGTTCGCCGCGCCCGCCGTCGGCGCGCTCGTCGGCGCGCTCACGGCCGGCTGGGTCGGGGGCGTCCGACGGCAGGGCGCGGCGGTGCTCTGGGCCATCGTCGTCTGGGGCGCGGGGATCGCGGCGTTCGGGCTCGTGCGCGACCTCCGGCTCGGCCTCGCGCTCCTCGCGCTCGCGGGTGCCGCGGACGTCATCTCCGCGGTGTTCCGTGGGACGATCCTCCAGCTCGCGGTCCCCGACGAGCTGCGCGGTCGCCTGTCGGCGATCCACACGCTCGTCGTCACGGGCGGCCCGCGGCTCGGAGATCTCGAGGCCGGGCTCGTCGCGCAGGCGTTCTCGCCGACGATCTCCGTCGTGTCCGGCGGCCTCCTGTGCATCGTCGGGACCGCGGCGCTCGCGGTCGCCGTGCCGGCGTTCCGACGCTACGAGGTCGCGAC
>JBJTYK010000066.1:0-3937 GCA_046082745.1 Actinomycetota bacterium
CGACCGCACCCGCCTCGGACCCGAAGCCTTCGGTCGTCGCCGACGGCTCCGCCGCCGCCGCCCGCGCCGCGCTCTGCGATCGCCCGCCCGCGGCCGCTCCGTCGCCCGTCCCGCAGGAGGGGACGGTCCCCGAGGCGATGCGCGGGGTGATCGCCGCGACCGAGCGCATCCGGGGCCTCGACTTCGTGCAACCGATCGTGCCGCGCGCGGTGACGCGGGAGGGCATCGTCGAGGGGCTCGGCGAGGGGTTCGACGACTACTACCCGCGCGACCTCTACCGTCGCCGCAGCCTCGCGTGGCGGACGATGGGGCTCCTCGCGCCCGACGAGAGCATCCGCCGCGACATCGCGACGTACTTCGCGACCGGCGTGATCGGCTACTACGACTCGCTCAGCGGGGAGCTCGTCTACCTCGGGAACGAGGACCCGAGCCCCGGGGAGCGCGTCACGCTCGCGCACGAGCTCGTCCACGCGCTCGACGACCGGACCTTCGGCATCGCCGTCATCGACGATCGGATCGCCGCGTGCGAGGACGAGGCGGTCCAGGCCGCCCTCGCGGTCTTCGAGGGCAGCGCGACGTACTACGCGGTCCGCTACGCGGAGGAGGAACTCACCTCCGACGAGTACGACGCGTGGCGGTGGTCGGGTGGGTCCTCGCCGCCCGTCGCGCCCTTCCTCCTCGCGGAGTTCCGGTGGCCGTACCGCGCGGGCTACGCCCTCGTGAGCGGCCTGCCCGACGCGGACCGGGAGCGCCTGCTCGCCGACCTGCTCACGGACCCGCCGACGACGACCGAGCAGGTCCTCCACCCCCGCTATCCCCGCGACCGGCCGACGCCCGTCGACGTCCC
The DNA here is from genome assembly GCA_046082745.1 of Actinomycetota bacterium. GTDB lineage: Bacteria > Actinomycetota > UBA4738 > UBA4738 > HRBIN12 > JBJTIF01. The sequence continues at coordinate 848 of JBJTYK010000066.1, forward strand.
GGACCGCGCGCCCGCGCTCGGCCCGGGCTGGGTCGACCTCGACGTCTCCGACGCGGGGGAGTCCTGGCTCGCCGGCCTCCTCGGCCTCCGGCTCCCCGGGATCGCCGACGCGGCGGCCGCGGGCTGGGACGGCGGCATCTACCGCGCCTTCACCGACGGCGAGCGCGTCGCGGTGGAACTCGCGACGGCCTGGGACTCCGACCGCGACGCCGACGAGTTCGCCCGGGCGATGCGCGAGTGGGCGGGGGACCGGCCGATCGCGGTCCTGCGCGACGGACCCCGTTCGGTCCGGGTGCTCTTCGGCTCCGACGCGGCGACCCGGGACCTGCTCGCCGGGGCCGTCGGAGACGGCCCCGGCGTTCCGTAGACTGCCCGACGACCGGACCGGGCGGAGGGAAGGCATGACCAAGTACGTCTACGACTTCTCCGAGGGCAACAGGGAGATGAAGGCCCTCCTCGGGGGCAAGGGCGCGAACCTCGCCGAGATGACGACGATGGGGCTCCCCGTCCCGCACGGCTTCACGATCTCGACCGAGGCCTGCCTCGCCTACCTCGCGGCCGGCGGCTTCCCGGAGGGCCTCGAGGCCGAGGTCGCCGAGCACCTCGCGACGCTCGAGGCCTCGATGGGCAAGCGCCTCGGCGACGCGCGCGACCCGCTCCTCGTCTCCGTGCGCTCGGGCGCGAAGTTCTCGATGCCCGGGATGATGGACACCGTCCTGAACCTCGGCCTGAACGAGGACTCCCTCGCCGCGCTCGCCGAGGCCTCCGGCGACCTGCGCTTCGCGCGCGACGCGTACCGGCGATTCATCCAGATGTTCGGCAAGATCGTCATGGGCGTGCCCGGCGACGCCTTCGAGCACGCGCTCGACGCCGCGAAGGCGAAGAAGGGACCCGGCGCGCAGGACACCGACCTCGACGCCGACGACCTCGTCGCCGTCATCGCGGAGTTCCGCCGCATCTACGAGGAGCACACCGGCAGCGCGTTCCCGACCGAGCCGCGGCAGCAGCTCCTCCTCGCGATCGAGGCCGTCTTCCGCTCGTGGAACGGCCGCCGGGCTATCGACTACCGGCGCCAGAACAAGATCGCCGACGACCTCGGGACCGCGGTGAACGTCCAGTCCATGGTCTTCGGCAACCTCGGCGAGGGCTCGGGGACCGGCGTCGCGTTCACGCGCGACCCCGCGACCGGCGAGCGCGTCCCCTACGGCGACTACCTCGGCAACGCCCAGGGCGAGGACGTCGTCGCCGGCATCCGGAACACCCTCCACCTCACCGAGCTCGAGAAGCTCGACCCGACCTCGTACGCGGGCCTGCGCACCGTCATGGACACCCTCGAGTGCCACTACCGCGACATGTGCGACATCGAGTTCACGATCGAGCGCGGCCGCCTGTGGATCCTCCAGACCCGCGTCGGCAAGCGCACGGCGTTCGCGGAGTGGGTGATGGCCTACGACATGCTCGAGGAGGGCCTCATCTCCGAGGACGAGGCGTTGCTGCGCGTCGACGCGAACCGCCTCGAGGAACTCTTCAAGCGCGTCGTCTCCGGCACCGGCGCCGAGGCGATCGCCGCGGGGCTGAACGCCTCGCCGGGTGCCGCGACCGGCCAGGTCGTCTTCAGCGCCGATGAGGCGAAGGCGCGCGGCGACCGCGGCGAGCGGGTCATCCTCGTGCGCCGCGAGACGACGCCCGACGACTACCACGGCATGATCGCCGCCCAGGGCATCCTCACGATCGTTGGCGGGACGAGTTCCCACCCTGCGGTCGTCGCGCGCGGCGAGGGCATCCCGGCGGTCTGCGGCGCCGACGCGATCCGCATCGACCTCAAGGCGCGCTCGTTCCGGGCCAACGGCACGGAGGTCGCCGAGGGCGACGTCATCACGATCGACGGCTTCAACGGCCGCGTCTACCTCGGCGAACTCGCCCTCGAGGAATCCGTCCTCGAGCGCGCCCGCTCGGGCGACGCCGCCGCCCGCGAGGCTCGCATCTGGCGGGCGTTCGAGCGCCTCATGCGGCGGGCCGACGAGGTCCGGCGCCTGCGCGTGCGTGCGAACGCCGACACCCCCGATCAGGCGACGAACGCGCGCGAGCGCGGTGCCGAGGGCATCGGCCTGTGCCGCACCGAGCACATGTTCCTCGGGGAGGAGCGCGTCCTCGCGGTGCGCCAGATGATCTTCGCGGAGTCCCCGGAGCAGGAGCGCGCGGCCTACGACATCCTCCTACCGCTCCAGCGCGACGACTTCGTCGGCATCTTCCGCGCGATGAGCGGGCTGCCGGTCACCGTCCGCCTGCTCGACCCGCCGCTCCACGAGTTCCTGCCCGACCAGGTCTCGCTCGCGGTCGAGGTCGCGCTCGGGCGCGAGCGCGGCGAGGACGTCGCCGAGCGCGAGGTCGTCCTGCGGAAGGTGAACGACCTCCACGAGTCGAACCCGATGCTCGGCCTGCGCGGGGTGCGGCTCGGCATCGTGAAGCCGGGGCTCTACGCGATGCAGGTCCGCGCGATCGTCGAGGCCGCGTGCGCGGTAAAGGCCGAGGGCGGCGACCCGAAGGTCGAGATCATGATCCCGCTCGTCGCGACCCGCGAGGAGCTCCGTCAGATGCGCGAGGAGCTCGAGCCGGTCGCCCGCGAGGTCATGGCCGCGACCGGCCAGACGCTCGACCACCTCGAGTGGGGGACGATGATCGAACTGCCGCGCGCTGCGGTGACCGCCGGCGAGATCGCCGAGGTCGCGGAGTTCTTCTCCTTCGGGACGAACGACCTCACGCAGACCGCGTTCGGCTTCAGCCGCGACGACATCGGGAAGTTCGTCTCGCTCTACGAGGAGCGCAAGCTCGTGCCCTCGAACCCGTTCGTGACGGTGGACCGCCCCGGCGTCGGGCGCCTCATGCGGATCGCGACCGAGGAGGGACGCGCGACCCGTGCGGACCTCCACGTCGGCATCTGCGGCGAGCACGGTGGCGACCCGGCATCGGTCGCGTTCTGCGAGGCGATCGGGCTCGACTACGTGAGCTGCTCGCCCTTCCGCGTCGAGACCGCCCGCCTGTCGGCCGGCCAGGCCTCCGTCGGCACCGCGGAGGTCGCCTCGAAGTAGC
>JBJTYK010000067.1:0-9206 GCA_046082745.1 Actinomycetota bacterium
CCCCCCCCCCCCGCGCCGGATCTGACGCCCGCCGGCTAGGCGATCCCGAAGGTCGCGGTCGCCGAGAGGTTCCCGGTCATCGTGACCGTGCAGGTCAGCGCGGTGCCGCTGCACGCCCCGGACCACCCGACGAACTTCCGCCCGGTATTCGGCGTCGCCGTGAGCGTCACGCTCGTCCCGTACGCGAAGCGGGCGGAGCAGACCGAACCGCAGTTGATCCCCGTCGGCGACGACGTGACGGTCCCGTACGAGGCGTAGACCTTCGAGACGCTCAGGGCCGTCGACAGGGCGAACGTCGCGGTGACGCTCCTCGCCTGATCCATGAGCACGGTGCAGGTACCCGTCGCGTTCGTGCACGCGCCGCTCCACCCGGTGAAGAGCGAGCCGCTCGCCGCCGACGCGGTGAGGGTGACCGACGTCTGCCCGGCGAACGTGAAGGAGCAGGTCGTCCCGCAGTTGATCCCGCTCGGGCTCGAGGTGACCGTGCCGGCGCCGTTGCCGATCAACGTCTTCGTGACCGTCAGCGCGTAGCTCGCCGCCACGAAGGTGACGCTCGCGCTGAGCGGGCCGCTCATCGTGACGGTGCACGTCGCGGTGCCGACGGGGACCGTCGAACAGGCGCCGCCCCACGTGCCGACCGCGTTGCCCGTCGACGGGGTCGCGGTGAGGACCACCGAGGACCCGTCGGCGAACGAGGCCGAGCAGGTGGTCCCGCAGTTGATGCCGGCCGGGTTCGACGTGAGGGTTCCGAGCCCGGTCTTCGACACGGTGAGCGTGCGGGCGAGCGCGAACGTCGCGGTGACGCTCTTCGCCTGATCCATCAGCACGGTGCAGGTGAGGGCGGTCCCGGAGCAGGCGCCGCCCCAGCCCTGGAGCAGCGACCCGCTCACCGGTGCCGCGGTGAGGATGACGCTCGTCCCGGGGGCGTAGTTCTGCGTGCACGACGTCGCCGGGCAGGCGATCCCGCCGAGGTTCGACGACACCGACCCCGATCCGGGGCTCACGTTCGTCACCGCGACCGTGAGCGTGTAGCCGGAGGTGAAGCTCGCGTTCACGGTCGTCGAGGCGGTCATCGACACCGTGCACTGGGTCCCCGACACGGAGGTGCAGCCGGTCCAGGTCCCGAACGACGAACCCGTGTCCGCCGTCGCCGAGAGCGTCACGGTCGTCCCGGACGCGAACGTGGCGGAGCAGGTCGCCCCGCAGTTGATCGCGGTCGAGCCGACCGTCGCGACGACGCCGGTGCCCGTCCCCGACTTCGTGATCGAAAGCGTGAACTGCTGGGTGAAGGTCACGGAGACGGTGGTGTTCGCGAGCAGGACGACCGTGCACGTGTTGTTCGCGCCGGGCGTGCACCCGGTCCAGGACGTGACCGCCCACCCGGCGTCGGGCACCGCGGTGAGCGTCACGCTCGTCTCGTCGAGGAACGACGCGGAGCACGTCGCGCCGCACGAGATCCCGGACGGCGCCGAGGTGACCGTGCCGTTCCCGGTCCTGTTGAGCGTGAGCGTCCAGCTCGGCGTCCCCGTGACGGTGAAGGTCGCGCCGATCGCGGTGCTCCAGGAGAGCCCGCGCTCGCACGTCTGACCCGCGACGACGCCCGCGCAGGCGCCCGACCAGGCGACGGGGTCCGAGCCCACGGCGGGCGTTCCGGTGTACGTCGTCGTCGTCGACGCGAGCGTCGCCGCCCGGGTCGAGATGCACGAGCTCTGCGTCGGGTACGAGCACGGGAGGCTGAGCGGCGCGGTCGTCGAGACGTCGCCGGCGCCGTTGCCGCCGATCGTGATCGCGAAGCGGGACTGGACGAGGGTCGGGGAGGTCGTGTTCCCCGCGACGTCGTTGCCGAGCTGGCCGCTCGCGTCGCTCCCCCAGCAGCGGATCGAGTTGTCGCTGAGCGACGCGCACGTGAAGAGGTTCCCGGCGACGACCTGCACGAAGGTCTGCCCGCCCGGACGCGTGGCCTCGACCGGCGCGGCCTGGTCCGTCGTCGTGGTGGAGCCGTTCCCGAGCTGACCCTCGACGTCCCGACCCCAGCACCACGCCTTGCCGTCGCTCGCGACGCCGCAGGCGTGCGCGCCGCCCACGCTCACCTGCACGAACGTCGCGGCGCTCGACACCGCCGAGGGCGACGGCTGGTCCGCGGTGAGCGTGGTGCCGTTCCCGAGGCGGCCGTTCGCGTCCGACCCCCAGCAGTACGCGGCGCCCGAGGTCGCGATCGCGCACGTCGAGTACGCGCCCGCCGCGATCTCCGTGAACGTGAGCCCGCCGGCGACGGCGACCGGGGAAGGCTGGTCGGTGTTCGTCCCCGCGTCGCCGAGCTGACCGAAGTTGTCGCGGCCCCAGCAGTACGCGACCCCCGCGTCCGTGAGCGCGCACGTGTGGTTGAGGCCCGCGGACACGCGCGCGAAGCCCGAGACCCCCGACGGGAGCGCGAGGAGCACCGGCTCGGCCTGGTCGCCCGTCGTCGCGCCGTTGCCGACCTGGCCGTAGAGGTCGCTCCCCCAGCAGTAGATGCGGCCGACGGAGGAGACCGTCGCGAGTCCGCAGGTGTGCGCGGATCCGGAACCGCTCGCCCCCGCGCTCGCGGAGATCTCGGTGAACGTCGTGACGGTCGAGACGAGCGACGGGGAGGCCTGGTCGCCGGTCGTCGCGCCGTTGCCGAGCTGGCCGTTGCCGTCCGAGCCCCAGCAGTACGCGCGTCCGTTGTCGGCGAGCGCGCAGGTGTGCGCGCCGCCGCCCGAGATCTCGAGGAAGGTCCGCGAGGCGGGCATCGCGACCGCCGACGTGATCACCTGGTCGGTGTTCGCCCCCCCGTCGCCGAGGCGCCCGTTCCCGTCGGAACCCCAGCAGCCGCCGGTCCCCGACGCGTTCACGGCGCACGCGTGGACCTCGCCCGCGGCCACCTTCAGCGGGGTGATCGGCGGGAACGTGCCCGCGTACGTGGCGCTCACCGGCTGCGACGACGAGATGGTGAGCAGACAGGTCGTCGAGGTCGACGTCGCGCAGCCCGTCCACGAACTCACGGCCGTGTCGGAGGTGAGGGTCACGGCCAGGGTGTTCGACGCGGTGCCGAACGGGACCGTCATCCGCGCCGATGCGCAGGCGGTTCCGCAGTCGATCCCCACCGGACTCGAGGTCACCGTGGCGGTGCTGAAGCCGAAGCCCACCTTCGACAGGATGAGGTCCGCGCCGACCTTCGACGGGGAGGGCTGGTTCGCGGTGAGCGTCGTGGAGTTCCCGAGCTGACCGTTCACGTCGTAGCCCCAGCACCACGGGCCCGCGGTGTCGAGGCCGTCGGCGAAGCCGTCGACGGCGATCGCGCACGTCTGGAGGTTCGCGGCGGTGATCGCCGAGAAGGCGGAGACCCCCGCCGGGACGGCGACGACGACCGGTGTCGCGACCGACGTGGCCGCGGCGGGCTCGGTTCCCGTCCCGAGCCGGCCGTACTGGCTCTCGCCCCAGCACCACGCGGCGCCCGACGCGGTGAGGCCACAGGTGTGGGAGCGACCGGCGGAGATCGAGGCGAGGGTGAGCCCACCGGCCACCGCGGTCGGGACCGCCTTGGCCGCGAGCGACGCGTCGTCGCCGAGCTGGCCGTTCGCGTCGGAACCCCAGCAGTACGCCGTCGTGGACGTCGTGCCGCACGTGTGGCCGAAGCCCGCCGCGATCGAGGTGAACGCGAGTGCTCCGGAGACGAGGACGGGCGCGATCTGATCGGTGTTCGCGCCGCCGTCGCCGAGCTGGCCGCTCGCGTCGGCGCCCCAGCAGTAGATGGCCCCGTTGTCGGCGAGCGCGCAGGTGTGCGAGCCGCCCCCGGCGATCCGCGTGAAGGTCCGGCCGGCGGGCATCGTCACGGCGACGGGCGTCGATTGGTTCGAGACGGTCGTCCCGCCGTTGCCGAGCTGGCCGTTCACGTCGCTGCCCCAGCAGTACGCGAGGCCGTCGTACGTGAGCGCGCACGCGTGCGAGAGTCCCGTCGCGATCCGCGTGAAGGTCTTCTGCGCGGGCATCGTGACCGGGACCGGCACGGAGGACGATGCGGTCGCGCCGTTCCCGAGCTGCCCGAGGGCGCCGTAGCCCCAGCACCAGGCGGTCCCCTCCCGCATGAGCGCGCAGGAGAAGGAGTTCGTGAGCGGGCCGGGTGCGGCGGAGACCTCCGTGAACACGCGGCCACCGTTCACGAGTCCGGGGAACGCGCGGATCCCGCTCGTCTGGCCGTTCCCGAGCCGACCGTCGGTCTGGTCGCCCCAGCACCACGTCAGCCGGGCGGCTGCGCTGCCGGAGACCGCGCAGCCGTGCGTCGCCCCGGCCGACAGGCGCGTCTCGGACCCGTCGGAGAAGGAGGCGACGACGGTCGGGTCGGTGCCGCTCGCGATCGGGCTGCAGGTCGCGGTGGGCTGGATCGCCGCGCATCCCGGCCCGAACCAGCCTTCGAACGTCGAGCCCGTGGTGTACGCGAGGCTCACGCTGTCGTTGAACGGGAACACCGCCGTCGCCGCCGTGCAGGCGGCGTCGCAGCTGATCCCCGCCGGGGTCGAGGTCACCGCCCCGGTGCCGGTCCCCGCCTTCAGGACCCGGAAGTTCGTACCGACGAGGGTCGGGGTCCCCTGGGAGCCGGTGATGCCGCTCCCGTTGCCGAGTCGTCCGTTCGTGTCGTCGCCCCAGCAGTACATCGGGGTCGCGGTCGCGGCGCAGGTGTGCTGGTACCCGGCGCTCACGCCGGTGAACGGTCCGAACCCCCCGACGACGAGGGTGGGGACGGTCTGCGTCCCCGTGGTCGCGCCATCGCCGAGTTTGCCCGATGCGTCGCTCCCCCAGCAGTAGATCGTGCCGTCGTCCGCGAGCGCGCAGGTGTGGTCGAGTCCCGCCGCGATGCGGACGAAGGTGCGGCCGACGGGCATCGAGACCGCGACCGGAGAGGCCTGCGGACCGGTGGTGGCGCCGTCACCGAGCTGGCCGAACCCGTCGCTGCCCCAGCACCACGCGGTTCCGTCGTAGGCGATCGCGCAGGTGTGCGCACCCCCCGCGGAGATCGAGAGGTACTGGTCGGGACGCGTCAGCGACAGCGTGTCGGAGACGTCGACCGGCTCCGGTGCCGACTTGTTGCCCGTCGTCGCCCCGTTCCCGAGCTGGGCGTTCGCGTCCCCGCCCCAGCAGTACGCCGCGCCGCCCGATGCGATCGCACACGTGTGGGACGTACCGGCCGAGACCGAGAGGTAGGTGGCGGGCAGGGGGGAGGTCGTGGTCACCGCCGTGGGGACCGGCCGCCCCGTCAGCGTGCCGTCGCCGAGTTGCCCGCTGGCGTTGCTCCCCCAGCACCAGAGCGCGTACGTGGTCTTCACGGCGCAGGTGTGGAGCGCTCCCGTCGCGACCTGGAGCCAATCCGTCGCGGCGTTCACCTGCCGCGGAGAGAGTTCGTTCCCATCGCCGTTCGTCGTGCCCTTCTGTCCCTCGTCCCCGTCGCCGATCTGCCAGGCACCGTCCGATCCCCAGCAGAAGAGGGTCCCCGCCGTGGTCACGCCGCACGTGTGGTCCTTCCCGGTGGCGATGGAGGCGAACGCGGACGCCGGCGCGGGCGTGACGAGCGAGGGCGAGAGCTGATCGCCGAGCGTCGCGCCGTTGCCGAGTTCTCCCACGCTGTCCGTGCCCCAGCAGGACGCCGCCCCCGAGCTCGCGAGGGCGCAGGACTGCGATTCGCCCGCGGCGATCCGGTCGAGCGTGGGGCTCGAGAACGCCGCGTACACCGTCGTCGCCGGCGGCGAGATCGCGACGGCGGCGCAGGTGCTGGCGGACAGGCAACCGCCACCCGAGTACCCGCGGAAGGTGGAGCCGGCGTCGGCGGTCGCGACGAGGCCCGGAGCCGTCACGTTCCACTTCGCGAGTCCTCGCTGGCTGAGACACGCCGTGCCGCAGGAGATGCCGGCACCGGACGAGGTGACCGTGCCCGTGCCGTTCCCGGTCTTGCGGACCCAGAGGTCGGTGCCGACGTCGCCGGGACCGTTCTGATCGCCCGTGGTGGCGACGGAGTTGCCGAGTTGTCCGTCCGTGTCGTCGCCCCAGCAGAGCGCCTGGTTCGTCGCGAGCGGCGCGGTCCCGGCGTCGACGAGCGCGCACGTGTGCTTGCCCCCGGCGTCGACCCAGCCGATCCCGGTGAGCGACTCGGCGCGCACCGGCGACGTCGCATCGGCCGCGGGGGGCGGGCCCGTCTTCCCGAGCCGGCCATCGTCACGTTCCCCCCAGCAGTAGACCGCTCCGTTCGCGGATTCGATCGCGCAGGTGTGGAGGTCGCCCGCGGAGATCGCGAGGTAGGTGTCGGGAAGCGCGTCTCCGGCGATGTCGACGGGGGTCGGGCTCGTGCTTCCCGAAGCGGTGGCCGCCCCATCACCGAGCTGACCGCTCGCATCGGCACCCCAGCAGTACGCCAGGTTCGGCGTCACGGTCGGCGTCTCGCCGGCCACCGTGGTCGTCACGATCGCGCAGGTGTGCGACGTACCGGCCGACACCTTGGAGAACGCCGTGATGAGTCCGGAGAGGGTGTCCACCGCGGTCGGAGCGGATCTCCCGATCGCCGACGTCCCGTCACCGACCTGTCCGCTGGCGTTCGAACCCCAGCAGAAGGCGACGTCCGTCGTGACGATCGGCGGCTCGCCCGCGACCGTCGTCGTCGCGATCGCGCAGGCGTGCGCCGAACCCGCCGAGATCGCGGAGACCGAGGTGATGAGGCCGGCGAGCGTGTCGACCGGAGACGGGGATGGCTGGTTCGCGGTGAGCGCGTCGCCGTCACCGAGCTGGCCGCTCGCGTCGGAGCCCCAGCACCAGGCGGTGCCGCCCGACGCGACGGCGCACGTCGCGGTCCCCCCCGCCGAGATCGATGCGTAGGTATCGGGCCGCACGAGCGCGGGTTCGGCGACATCCGAGGTATCGACCGGAGACGGTGACGTCTGATCCGCGGTGAACCCGACGCCAGCGCCGTTGCCGAGCTGCTCGCTCGTGTCGCTGCCCCAACAGTACGCCGCGCCACCCGTCGCGATCGCGCACGTGTGGGTCGCACCGGCGGAGATGGAGAGGTAGGTATCGGGCAACGCACCCGTGATGTCGACGCGCGTCGGCGAGACCTGATCGGCGGTGAGGGTGGGGCCGTTCCCGAGCTGCCCGGACGAATCGTCGCCCCAGCACCAGGCCGCGCCGGCCGTGTCGAGCGCGCAGGTGTGGTTCGCCCCGGCGGTGATCGTGTCCGGGCGCAGCGTCGGCGCCGCCGCGGCGGCGGTCGGGAGGCCGGCGACGGGCACGAGTCCGGTGAGCGCGAGGGCGAGGCCGAAGGTCGCGGCGGCACGACGCGGACGAATGGACAGACCCCCGATCCGCCTCACGAACCCTCCCTCAGGGTCCCCGGGACCCCTTACGGGGGCGCTCCGGCAGACCCCCAGCGTAGGTTCCATCGCGGAGGAACACAACCGTCGCGCGCCCGAACCGCGCCGAGCACGGCTGCTTGCGCCACCCGGGGAGCCGCCGGATACTCCGCTCGCACGTACGGCCCGGCCCCACCGGGCCACCCGGCGAGCGGGGCCTCCGCCGTCGGGTCGAGTCGAATAGGAGGGGGAGATGGCCGCAACCGAGCCCAGGATGGACTCCGGACGCAAGCCGCTCCTGTCCGCACGGCAGGTGGGCGTGGCGGCCGCGTTCGGTGGCGCCGCGCTCGCCGTGGTCCTCGCAGGCCTCACGATCCCGGTCCCGGGGACGCCCGTCGTCACCGACCCGCGTGAGGTTTTCACGACGACCGGCGCGAGCCTCACGGGTCCGATCGGCGGCATCGTGATCGGCATCCTCGCGGGCATCGCGGAGCCGGGCATCCCGCTCGCGAGCCTGCTCGCGCACGTCATCGGGGCCCTGTGGTCCGGATGGGCGTACAAGAACCTCAGCTGGCGCTACCGCGAGAAGAACGGGACGCGCCTCGCGCTGTGGGTCCTGCAGGTGGTCGTGTACTACGTGGTGTTCGTCGTGCCGCTCTTCACGATCGGGATCTTCGTGTTCTACCCCGATCCGGCGAACGGCAGTTTCCTCGGGTTCCTCGCGACCCTGGAGACCGGCGTCATCCCGGAGATGATCTTCACCTCGGTCGTGACGACCATCATCATGGCGTCGCTGCCCGAGCGCTTCCGCCGGCCGCGGCCCCGCCCGTTCCCGCGACCGGACGGAGCCGCATGACCCCCGACATCGAGTTCGCCGGCGTCACGTTCCGCTACATCGATTCCGGCGAACCGGCGCTCCGCGACGTCTCCCTCACGATCGAGCCCGGGGAGATCGTGCTCCTCACCGGACCCGCCGGGGCGGGGAAGACGACGCTCTGCTCGTGCATCAACGGACTCGTCCCGCAGCACCACGAGGGCGAACTCACGGGGTCGGTCCGCGTCCGCGGCTACGACGCGAGTCGCTCGCGCATCGGCGGCCTCGCATCGCTCGTCGGGATGGTGTTCCAGGACCCCGAGAGCCAGATCGTCACCGCGAGCGTCGCCGACGAGGTCGCGTTCGGTGCGGAGAACCTCGGCGTCCCACCCGACGAGATCGAGGAACGCGTCCGCGCGGCGCTCCTCGCGACGCGCCTCGAGGGCTACGGCGACCGCGAACCGTTCCGGCTCTCCGGGGGCGAACAGCAGGCGACCGTCATCGCGGCGATCCACGCGATGCACCCCGAGATCTACGTGATGGACGAGCCGCTCGCGAACCTCGATCCGGTCGGGCGCCGCCAGGTCCTCGCGCTCCTCGTCGACGTCGCGAAGCGACGCGGCAAGACCCTCCTCATCGTCGAGCACTCCCTCGAGGAGGTGCTCCCCCTCGTCGACCGCGTCGTCGTGATGGACGGCGGTCGCATCGTGCGCGACGGGCCGGTCGACGCGGTCCTCGCCGGCGGTGACCTGCCGCGGGTGTTCCGACGTCCCGCGGTCGTCCGCCTCGCCGAGCGCCTCGGGTTGTCGACGCTGCCGCTCACCGCGGAGGCGTTCGTGGAGGCGGTCGTGCGCGGTGCGCACCTCGAGCCGAGGAAGGGGGCGGTGGGGGGGAGGGGAGGGAAGACACCCCCCCCCCCCCCCCACCCCACCCCCCCCCCCCCCACCCCCCCCCCCCCCCCCCCCCCCCCCCCCCCCCCCCCCCCCCCCCCCCCCCCCCCCCCCCCCCCCCCCCCCCCCCCCCCCCCCCCCCCCCCCCCCCCC
>JBJTYK010000068.1:0-12464 GCA_046082745.1 Actinomycetota bacterium
TTTTTTCTCCCCCCCCCTCCTCTTTTTTTGTTGTTGTTTTTTTGTGGTCTTTTTTCCCTTCCTCCCCCCCCCCCCCTGCGACCGCGCTGATGTTCCGACGCCCGGAGGCCACGACGTGACCGGCGCGCCGCTCCAGTTCACGCACTCCGGCGCACGCTTCCTCCTCGGCTACGAGCGGGACGGCTTCGGGATCTGGGAGCGCGGCGCCGATGGCCCGCTCGAGCGGTTCCCGCGGACCGACGACGGATGGGCGGCCGCGTGGACGCGATTCCACGCCCTCGAGCCGGAGGCGATCGAGGTCGGGCTCGCCGGTCCCGGCCGGACGGCATCGCCGCCCGTGACCCGCGCGGCGGACGCGGGGACGGGCGCCGCGCCCGCCGCGGAGCCCACGTCGGGGGCCCGCATCCATCCCGGTTGGTGGACGCTCCCGCTCCTCCTCGGCTGGCTCGGGGGCCTCCTCGCGTGGGCCGGGACGAAGCACCTCGACCGGCGGACGGCGCGACGCCTGCTCCTCGTCGGGATCCTCGAGAGCGTCGTCATCGCCGCCTACCTCATGGCGACGGTGCCGGGCCTCGGTTCCTGAACGGGACGGCTCAGCGACCGAGCGCGTCCGCGACGAGCCCGGCGACCTCGCTCGGGTTGCGGCCGACGCGCACGCCGACCGCCTCGAGCGCCTCCGCCTTCGCGCGCGCGGTGCCGCTCGACCCGGTGACGATCGCGCCCGCGTGGCCCATGCGCTTGCCGACGGGCGCCTCGAAGCCCGCGATGTAGCCGACGACGGGCTTGCGGATGTCGCGGCCGATGTGGGCCGCGGCACGCTCCTCATCGTCGCCGCCAATCTCCCCGACGAGCACGACGAGATCGGTCTCGGGATCCTCCTCGAAGAGGTTCAGGGACTCGAGGAACCCGACGCCGTGGACCGGGTCGCCGCCCATCCCGATGCAGGTCGACTGCCCGATGCCGCGCTGCGTGAGCTCGTGGACGATCTGGTAGACGAGCGTCCCCGAGCGCGAGACGAGCCCGACCCTCCCCGGCGCGCAGATCTCGCCGGGGATGATGCCGACGTTCGCGCTCCCCGGCGAGATGACGCCCGGGCAGTTCGGTCCGACGAGCGTCGTGCCGCGCTCGCGCAGGTACGCGTGGACCTCGGCCATGTCGCGGACCGGGATCCCCTCGGTGATGCACACGACGAGCTGGACGCCCGCGTCGGCGGCCTCGAGGATCGCGTCGGCCGCGAAGCGGGGCGGCACGAAGATCATCGAGGTGTTCGCGCCGGTCGCGGCGACGGCGTCGGCGACCCCGTCGAACACCGGCACGCCGTCGAACGTCTGGCCGCCCTTGCCGGGCGTGACGCCGGCCACGAGCGCGGTGCCGTAGGCCACGTTCCGACGCGTGTGGAAGGCGCCCTCGCTCCCGGTGATCCCCTGGACGAGCAGGCGCGTGTCGGATCCGACGAGGACGCTCACGCCGCACCCGCGTTCGCGAAGCCCGCCACGGTCGAGGCGGCCTCGAGCATTTTGGCCGCCGCGACGATCCGCGGGTGCGCGGCCGCCGCGAGGATCGCGCGGCCCTCGGCCGCGTTCGTCCCGTCGAGCCGCACGACGATCGGGACCCGCGCCTCGACGCGCTCGAGGGCACCGAGGACGCCCTGCGCGACGAGGTCGCAGCGGGTGATCCCGCCGAAGATGTTCACGAACACCGCACGGACCGCCGGGTCGGAGAGCACGACCTCGAGCGAGGTCGCCATCTGGTCGGCGCTCGCGCCGCCGCCGACGTCGAGGAAGTTCGCGGCGCGCGCCCCCGCCTGCGCGACGACGTCGAGCGTCGACATCACGAGCCCCGCGCCGTTGCCGATGATGCCGACGGAGCCGTCGAGCTTCACGTACTGGAGTCCCTTGTCCTTCGCGCGCGCCTCGACCGGGTCGATCGGGAACGACGGACGCAGCGCCTCGACCGCCGGCTGACGGAAGAGCGCGTTGTCGTCGACCGTCACCTTCGCGTCGAGCGCCACGAGCGAGCCGTCCTCGAGCTGCACGAGGGGGTTCACCTCGACGAGCGTCGCGTCGGCCGAGGCGAGGAGCCCGTAGAGCCTGCGGAGGAGGTCGCCGGCGGCCGCGCGGGCGTCCTCGGGGAGCACCGCGACGAGCTCGCGCACGTGGTACGACCGGAGGCCGAGGAGCGGGTCGACGCCGATCCGCCGCAGCGCCTCCGGACGTTCGCGGGCGAGCGTCTCGATGTCCATCCCGCCCTCGGCGGTGAGCATCCCGAGGTAGCGGCCGCTCGCGCGGTCGAGGAGGAACGACGCGTAGAACTCGCGGGCGATCGGCAGGAGCTCCTCGCACAGGACCCGCGTGACCGGGCGGCCCTGGAAGCCCTCCGCGAGCAGCCGACCCGCCTCGCGCGCGGCGTGCTCGGGCGAGTCGGTGAGGACGATGCCCCCGCCCTTCCCCCGGCCGCCGATCTGCACCTGCACCTTCACGACCGAACGCCCGCCGAGCGCGCGGGTCGCATCGGCGGCGGCCTCCGCGCTCTCGACGACGATCCCGCGCGGGACCGGGATCCCGGCCGCGGCGAAGAGGTCCTTGCCCTGGTGCTCGTAGAGGTCCATCAGCCCGCCCTCGCCGCGGTGCGCTCGCGGAGCCATTCGACGATCTCCGCCGTCGAGGCGCCGGGCGTGAAGATCCGCTCGACGCCCTCGGCCTCGAGCGCGGCGATGTCGTCCTTCGGGATCACGCCGCCGCCGAACACGAGGACGTCGCCCGCGCCGCGTTCGCGGAGCAGGTGCACGACCTTCGGGAAGAGCGTCATGTGCGCGCCGGAGTGGATCGAGAGCCCGACGGCGTCGGCGTCCTCCTGGATCGCGGTCTCGGCGATCTGCTCGGGCGTCTGGCGCAGCCCCGTGTAGATGACCTCGAAGCCGGCGTCCCGGAGCGCGCGGGCGACGACCTTCGCCCCGCGGTCGTGCCCGTCGAGGCCGGGCTTCGCGACGACGATGCGGATCTTCCGGCTCACGGGGCGGGAGTCTATCGGGGCGCGCCCCCGCCGCCGCGGCCGCGGCGGTACCCTCGGAGCGATGGCGCGCCGGTTCCGCTTCCGACCACCGGGCCTCAAGCCCACGACGAAGGTGGGCACCCTCGGCCCCTACCGGGGCCGCCTCGGCCTCGCGTGGGTCATCGCCCCGATCGTCGCGGGCGCGGTCATCCTCGTCGCCGGCTGGCTCGCGCTCGCCCGCTGAGGTCCCGCGCGAGGGCGGCTCAGCCGACCTTGCGGAGCGGGGCGTAGGCGAGGAGCAGGCGCTTCTCCCCGACGCCCTCGAAGCGGATCGTCGCCTCGGCCTCCGTCCCGACGCCGGAGACCGCGAGGACGACGCCCTCGCCCCAGCGCTCGTGGATGACCGTGTCGCCCGCACCGACCTCGACGGGTGGGCGGGCGGGCGGCGACGCGGAGACGGGTCGTGCCCACGGCTCCCGCCGGCGCCCCTCGTCGCCGCCCGCCCGCCGCCCGATGATCCTGCCTCCGCCGGATTCCTCCCCGATCGCGTTCACGAGGTCGGCGGGGATCTCCTCGAGGAAGCGCGACGGCGGGTTGAACGCCGTCGTCCCGAAGAGGTTGCGGCTCCAGGCGTGGCAGAGGTAGAGCCGCTCCCGCGCGCGCGTGATGCCGACGTAGGCGAGCCGACGCTCCTCCTCGAGCCGCTGGGGGTCGGTGATCGAGCGCACGTGCGGGAAGACGCCGTCCTCCATCCCGACCATGAACACGACGGGGAACTCGAGCCCCTTCGCGACGTGCATGGTCATGAACGTGACGTCGCCCCCGTCCTCCTCGACCTCGTCCTGGTCCGACACGAGCGCGACCGCCTCGAGGAACGCGTCGAGCGTCGCCTCGGGTTCCGACGCCGCGAAGTCGCCGGCGGCGCCCTCGAGCTCCCGGATGTTCTCGATGCGACCGTCGGCCTCGACCGAGCGCTCGGTCTCGAGCTCGAGGAGGTACCCCGACTCCGTCGCGGCGGCCTGCACCATCCGCGCCGGTCCGGCGCCCGACTCGAGCGCGTCGCGGATCCGGTCCATGACGCCGACGAACCCCGCGACGGCGCCCTTCGCCCGCTGTCCGAGCACGCCGATCTCGTCGACCCGCCGCGCGGCCTCGAGGAAGGTGATGCCCTCGGTGGCCGCGTGGTCCTCGAGCGCGGCGACCGTCGCGTCCCCGATCCCGCGCTTCGGGACGTTCACGATGCGCCGGGCGGCGACGAGGTCCTGGGGGTTCACGATGAGCCGCAGGTACGCGAGGATGTCCTTCACCTCGCGACGCTGGTAGAACCGCACGCCCCCGACGACGCGGTACGGGATCTCGCGCCGGGAGAACGTCTCCTCGAGGACGCGGCTCTGCGCGTTCGTGCGGTAGAAGACCGCGACGTCGCCGTGGCGCTTCCCCTGCTGGTCGACGAGCCGCTGGACCTCCTCGGCGACGTAGGCGGCCTCCTCGTGCTCGTCGTCGGCGCGGAAGCGGACCGCGAGCTCCCCGTTCTCGGCCTGGGTCCAGAGTTCCTTCTCCTTGCGGCCGACGTTGTTCGCGATGACCGCGTTCGCGATCGCGAGGATCGTCTGCGTCGAGCGGTAGTTCTGGTCGAGGAGGAACACCGAGGCGTCGGGGTAGTCGCGCTCGAAGTCGAGGAGGTTCTGGATCGTCGCCCCGCGCCAGGAGTAGATGCCCTGGTCGGCGTCGCCGACGACGCAGAGGTTGCGGTGGCGCGCGGCGAGCTCGTTCACGAGCCGGTACTGCGCGGGACTCGTGTCCTGGTACTCATCGACGAGGACGTAGGCGAAGCGCTGCTGGTAGCGCTCGAGGACCTCCGGATGGTCGCGGAAGAGCCCCACCGTCCGGACGATGAGGTCGTCGAAGTCGAGGGCGCCCGCGGCCTGCTTGCGCTGCTCGTAGGCGAGGTAGACGTCGGCCACCGTGCGGGCGTACGGATCGCGGTCGCGCACGCGGTCGGCGTACTCGGCCGCCGAGCGCATCGCGTCCTTCGCGCGACCGATCTCGGCCGAGATCTGCCGCGGCGGGAAGCGCTTCGGGTCGACGTTCAGGTCCTTCAGGATGCCGGCGATGAGCCGCTCGGAGTCGCCCTCGTCGTAGATCGTGAAGGACGACGGCAGGCCGAGGTACGCGTGCTCCCGGCGGAGGATGCGCGCGCAGGCCGAGTGGAACGTGAGGATCCACATCCCGCGGGAGACCTGGCCCCCGAGGAGGCCCTCGACCCGCTCGGCCATCTCGCGCGCGGCCTTGTTCGTAAACGTGATCGCGAGGATCGCCTGCGGGTGGACGCCCCGGTCGCGGATCAGGTGGGCGATGCGGTGCGTGAGCATCCGGGTCTTCCCCGAGCCGGCGCCGGCGACCACGCAGACGGGGCCCTCGGTGTTGAGCACGGCCTCGCGCTGGGCGTCGTTCAGGCCGTCGAGGATCGAGGGGGGCTCCACGCGACCCATGGTAGGCCCGGGGAACGACCCCGGACCTACTCCCACTCGATCGTGCCGGGGGGCTTGCTCGTCACGTCGTAGACGACCCGGTTCACGCCGGGGACCTCCCGGATGATGCGGGCCGCGATCGCCTCGAGGAGGTCGTGGGGCAGGCGGGCCCAATCCGCGGTCATCGCGTCCTCGCTCGTCACGGCCCGGACGACGACGGGGTGCTGGTACGTCCGCCCGTCCCCCATGACCCCGACGGAGCGCACGTCGGCGAGCAGGACCGCGAACGCCTGCCAGATCTCGCGCTCGAGGCCCGCGCGGCGCACCTCATCGCGGACGACCGCGTCGGCGGCGCGGACGACCCGGAGGTTCTCGCGCGTGACCTCCCCGACGATCCGCACGGCGAGGCCCGGCCCCGGGAAGGGCTGGCGACCGGTGATCTCCTCGGGCAGCCCGAGCTCCGCCCCGACCCGGCGGACCTCGTCCTTGAAGAGGTCGCGGAGCGGTTCGACGAGCTCGAAGGCGAGGTCCTCGGGCAGTCCCCCGACGTTGTGGTGGCTCTTGATGTTCGCCGCGGTCCCGCTCCCCGACTCGATCACGTCGGGGTAGAGCGTGCCCTGGACGAGGAACCGCGCGTCGCGGTGCTCGCGCGCGACCTCCTCGAACACGCGGATGAACTCCGCGCCGATCGTCTTGCGCTTGGCCTCCGGGTCCGTCACATCCGCGAGCGCCTCGAGGAAGCGGTCCTCGGCCTTCACGTGGACGAGCGGGACGCGGAAATGCCGCGCGAAGGTCTCCTCGACCTGCTCGGGCTCGCCCTCCCGGTTCAGCCCGTGGTCGACGAACACGCACGTGAGGCGGTCGCCGATCGCGCGGTGGACGAGGAGCGCCGCGACCGCGGAGTCGACGCCGCCCGAGAGCGCGCAGAGCACCTCGGCGTCCCCGACCTGCGCGCGGATCCGCGCGACCTGGTCGTCGATGATGTTCGTGGGCGTCCAGTCGGGCAGGAGCCCGCACCCGTCGAGGAGGAACCGCCGGAGGACCTCCCGGCCGCGCGGGGTGTGCGAGACCTCGGGATGGAACTGGACCGCGTAGAGCCCGCGCTCGGGGTCCTCCATCGCGGCGATCGGGGTCCCCGCCGTGCGGGCCGTGACGCGGAACCCCTCCGGCGCGCGCACGACGGCGTCGCCGTGGGACATCCACACGGTGTCCTCGGCGGGGAGGTCGCGGAGCAGCGCCCCACCGGCCCCCTCGAGCGCGATCCCGGTCGCGCCGTACTCGCGCGCGCCCGTGGCCGCGACCTCCCCGCCGAGGTCGCGCGCCATGAGCTGGTGGCCGTAGCAGATGCCGAGGACCGGGATGCCGAGCCCGAAGAGCCCGGGGTCCACCGACGGCGACCCCGGCTCGTAGACGGACGCCGGCCCGCCGGACAGGACGATGCCGGCGGGCCGGCGCGCGGCGATCTCCGCCGCGGAGAGGTCGTGTCGCACGACCTCCGAGTAGACGTTGCACTCCCGGATCCGGCGCGCGATGAGCTGCGCGTACTGCGCGCCGAGGTCGACGACGAGGACCGGGCGGCGCGGCTCCGTCAAGCCGCCGGCCGCCGCGCCCAGAGGCTCAGGACGAGGAAGATGCCCGCGAGCGCGACCACCTGCCACATGAACGGCCCGGCCGCGCCGGTCGTCATCGCGAGGATCGCCGCGGCGAGCAGCAGGATCTGTCCGACGATCGCCGCACCGAAGGCGGGCCGCCAGGCTTCGCGGATCTCGGCGAGCCGCCAGGCGAGGAGGCCGAGCGCGGTCGTCGTGGCGCCGAAGAAGCGCACGGCCGCCTCGACCGACGCGGTGCCCTCGAACTCGTAGAGGTCGACGAGCAGCGACGGCACGAGGACCGCGACGACCCCGAACGCGAGGTTCACGAGCCCGATCGCCCGCAGGAGCAGCCCCTGCTGCGTCGCCGTCATGGCACCGCTCGAGCCCGCCGTCGGAGCGGTCCCCTCGTCCACGTCCGTCAGCGACCCATGCCCACGCGCTGGGCCGTCTGGTAGGTCTTCCCCTCGGTCTTGATCGACGGGGCGATCACGAGTTCCGCCTTCTGGAACTCCTTGATCGTGGCGTAGCCCGTCGTCGCCATCGACGTCTGGAGCGCGCCGAACAGGTTCAGGGTGCCGTCGTTCTCGTGGGCCGGGCCGACGAGGATCTCCTCGAGGGTCGCCACCTGCTGGGTCCGCACGCGCGCGCCGCGCGGCAGCGTCGGGTGGAACGTCGCCATCCCCCAGTGATAGCCGCGGCCCGGCGCCTCGAGCGCCCTGGTGAGCGGCGAGCCGATCATGACCGCGTCTGCGCCGCAGGCGATCGCCTTCGCGATGTCGCCGCCGGTGCGCATCCCGCCGTCGGCGATCACGTGGCAGTACCGCCCCGACTCGTGGAGGTGCTCGCGGCGCGCCGCAGCGGCGTCGGCGATCGCTGTCGCCTGCGGCACCCCGACCCCGATGACCCCGCGCGTCGTGCAGGCGTTCCCCGGGCCGACGCCGACGAGGACCCCGACCGCGCCGGTGCGCATGAGGTGGAGCGCGGTCTGGTACGAGGCGCAGCCGCCGACGATGACCGGCAGGTCGAACCCGCTGATGAAGGCCTTCAGGTCGAGCGGCGCCGAGCGCGTCGAGACGTGCTCGGCGGACACGACCGTCCCCTGGATCACGAGGATGTCGAGGCCCGCCTCGAGGACGAGCGGGGCGTAGCGCTCGACGCGGGCCGGGGTGAGCGAGGCTGCGGTGACCGCGCCGTCCTCGCGCATCTCGCGGATCCGGCGCACGACGAGTTCGTCCTTGATCGGCTCGGCGTAGAGCTCCTGCATCCGGCGGGTCGCCTTGTCGTCGGGGAGCGCGGCGATCTCGTCGAAGACCGGGTCGGGGTCCTCGTAGCGGGTGAAGAGCCCCTCGAGGTTCAGGACCGCGAGTCCGCCGAGCCGCGCGACCTCCCGCGCGGTCGCGGGCGAGGTGGCGGCGTCCATCGCCGAGGCGAGCATCGGGAGGCGGAACGAGAAGGCGTCGACGTCCCAGGCGATCGACACGTCCTCGGGGTCACGGGTCCGGCGGGAGGGGACGATCGCGATCTCGTCGAAGCCGTAGGCCCTGCGGGCCGCCTTCCCCATCCCGATCTCGACGTCCACCCTGCCCTCCCCCGAACGTCGATGCCCACCCCTCGGGGTGGGCATCGCGGACCGTCACATGGGCGGAACGGTAGCACCCCGCGCCGAGGCGCGGGTCAGTGCTCCTTCTTCACGTTCCCGGCGTCGTCGACCCGCAGGTCGGTCTGGCCCGAGTGCTGCCGGTCGCCGGTCACGAGGACCTCGGCCGAGTCGATCCTTCCGAGGTCCTTCAGGAGGAGGAGGAGCTTCTCGAGCGACTCGTCGGGGCTCTCGACCATCGTGTCGAGGACGATCTCGGGGTTCTCGGGCACCTCGTAGGGATCGTCGACGCCCGTGAAGTTCTTGATCTCGCCGGCGATGGCCTTCGCGTAGAGGCCCTTCGGGTCGCGGTTCCTCGCGAGCTCCTCGAGCGTCGCGTGGACGTAGACCTCGACGAAGTCGCCGATGAGCTCGCGGGCCTCGTCCCGGGTCTCCTTGAACGGCGAGATCGGGCAGCAGATCGTCGCGACGCCGTTCCTCGTGAGGAGGTTCGCGACGAAGGCGATCCGCCGGATGTTCGTGTCGCGGTCCTCCTTCGAGAACCCGAGCCCCTTCGAGAGGTTCGTGCGGACGACGTCGCCGTCGAGGATCTCGGTCTTCAGGCCCCGCGCCTGGAACTCGTGGAAGAGCATCTCGGCGATCGTGGACTTCCCCGAGCCCGACAGGCCGGTGAACCAGACCGTGAATCCGCGTTCGCTCACAGGAAGCTCCTTCCGACGGCGCCCTCGGGGGCACCGATGCCGTAGAGGGACAGGATGGACGGCCCGACGTCGACGAGGTTCAGGCCCTCGACGCGACCGGTGCGCTGCCCGGGTAGCCCGGCGAGCGCGAAGATGCCGGTGCGGTCGTGGTTCGCCCCGTCGGGACCGGTGTCGTTCTCGTACGTGTAGAGGCTCGGGTTGCCGACCGAGCCGACCGAGCGCCACTCGAGGTCGCCGAAGTACACGATGAGGTCCGGCGCGATCCCCCGCACCTCGGGGTAGACGTCCTGCGGCTTGAAGACCTTCGTGCCGAGGGGCGCGCCGTCGGGACCCGGCGCGGCCTCGAGCTTCGCGATGAGCTCGTCGCGGACCTCCTCGTAGCGCGAGGGCTCGATGACCCCCTGCGGCTCACGGCCCGCGACGTTCAGGAACAGCCGTCCGTAGTAGCCGCCGTCGCCCCACGCGACGGTGCGCGACCAGTCGATCGGGGCGTCCTTGATCGGCATGGGCGCCGCGAGCGACTCGCGCATCGCGAGGTAGCCCTCCTGCATGAGCCAGTCGTTGAAGCAGAGTCCGCCCATCATCGGCCTCGCACCGTGGTCGCTCATGAGGATCGTCACGGCGTCCTGCGGCACGAGGTCGAGGAAGGCCCCCACCTGGTCGTCGAGGAACCGGTAGTAGTCCTGGAAGGCCGTCTCGTACTTCGACCCCGCCTCGTGGAGCGGGTGGCGCCGGTCGTAGTACTGCCAGAAGACGTGGTGGAGGCGGTCGGGCGCGATCTCGCAGAGCATAAAGAAGTCCCAAGGCTTCTCCACGAGCATCTTCCGACCGACCGCGAAGCGCCGCTCGGTCATCTTGTAGACCTGGTCGAGCGCGAAATCCATCCCCTGCTGGCGGAAGTTCGGGATGTCGAAGATGTACTCGCCCCTGCCGCCGAGCACCTCCTCGATCTCGACCTCGAGCTCCTGCGGGTACGCGAAGCGCTCCGCGGAGGGCGGCGTGAGGAAGCAGCCGACCCGCCAGCCCGGGAACTCCTTCGGCGGCGGGAACGAGGGCGGGACCCCGATGAGCACCGACCGCATCCCGCGGGCGCCGAGCTCGTCCCAGACGGCCGGGCGCTGGACCGAGCCGCTGTGGGCGATCGAGAGGCCGTCGTACGTGTGGTCCTTGCGGTTGCGGAAGCCGTAGATGCCGAGGTCGCCCGGAGTGGTGCCGGTCATCGCGCACGCCCACGCCGGCACCGTGATGGGCGGCGTGATGCTCGCGAGGTCGCCGTGCATGCCCCGCTCCATGAGCCGGTGGATGTTCGGGGTCTCGGCGCGCAGGTCCTCGAGGAGGGAGGGCGTGCCGCAGTCGAGGCCGAGCACGACCACCCTGGGTCCCTGCGTCATCGCTCGCTCCTCGACGTTCCGGGGTTCGGCGCCGGGCGGCGCCGCGACCGATGGTACCAACGGCCCCGCGGGCGCATCAGCCGAGCGGCGAGAACCCCGTCGCGGTGCCGCTCCGGCGCGAGATCCGCAGCGCGACGAACACGATGCCGAGCGTGACGAGGAGGACCGCGGTGGCGATCGCGTTGATCTCCGGGGTGACCCCGAAGCGGATCATCGAGTAGACCCGGATCGGGAACGTGATCGACGTGGGGCCCGAATTGAAGAACGCGATGACGAACTCGTCGACGGAGAGCGTGAAGGCGACGAGCGCCCCGGCGACGATCCCGGGGGCGATCGCCGGCAACGTCACCCGCACGAACGTCTGGACCGGCCCGGCGTAGAGGTCGGCCGCGGCCTCCTCGACCGTGCGGTCGAAGTAGCCGAGCCGGGTCCGCACGATCGACGCCACGAAGACGACGTCGAAGACGAGGTGGGCGAGGACGATCGTCGTGAGTCCGAGCGTCATCCGCAGGAGGCTGAAGAACGACAGGAGCGCGATCGCGAGCACGATGTCGGGGATCACCGCCGGCAGGAAGATCACCGTGTCGAGGACGCGGCTGCGGACGGTGCGCTGCAACCCGATCGCGAGGAGCGTCCCGATCGGCGTCGCGAGGAGCGTGACGGCCGTCGCGACGACGAGCGTGTTGCGGATCGCGGCGAGGATCTCCCCGTCGGCCGCGACCTCCCGGTACCAGCGGAACGAGAACCCGCCCCAGGCCGTCGGCAGGCCGGAGTCGTTGAACGAGAGCACGACGAGCACCGCGATCGGCAGGTAGAGGAACGCGAGCGTCGCCGCGAGGTGGACCCGCAGGTATCGCCGATCACCCACGCCGCGCCTCCGGTTCCCGCAGGGTCGTCGCCTGGACGCCGACGAGCAGCAGCATGAGCGCGACGACCGTCACCGCCATCACCGCGCCGAAGGGCCAGTCGCGGGTCTGGAGGAACTGCTGCTGCATGAGGTTCCCGATCATGAGCGTCTGTCCCCCGCCGAGGAGGTCGGGGACGATGAAGTTCCCGAGGCTCGGGACGAACACGAAGATCGCGCCCGCGGCGATGCCGGGCACCGTGAGCGGCACGAGGACGCGCAGGGTCGCCACGAGTGGCGGGGCGTAGAGGTCGGCCGCCGCCTCGCGGAGCGACGGCCCGAGCCGTTCGATCGCCGAGTAGATCGGCAGCACCATGAGCGGCAGGTACGCGTACACGAGGCCGAGGACGATCGCGAACGAGTTGTAGAGCAGCGGCGCCGGCCCGACGCCGATCGCCGCGAGCAGGCGGTTCGCGAGTCCCGCGGGATTCAGGATGACCATCCACGCGTACGTGCGGATCAGGAAGCTCGTCCAGAACGGCAGCACGACGAACAGGACGAGCGCCACCCGCCAGCGCTTCGGCGCGGTCGCGATCGCGAGGGCGGCGGGGAACCCGATGAGGAGCGCGATCGCGGTCGCGATCGTCGCGATGCGCAGCGACGCGAGGAACACGTCGAGGTAGAGCGGGTCGACGAGCCGCGCGTAGTTCTCGAGGGTGAACCCGGCGCCGACGCCGCCGTAGGGTCCGCGGGGGCGGACGCTGTAGGCGAGGAGGAGCCCGACCGGCACGACGAAGAGCGCGAGCCAGACGAGGAGGCCGGGGCCGACGAGCACCCCGCGGGCGAGGAGCCGACGGCGGCGGCCCGCGGAGCGGGC
>JBJTYK010000069.1:0-2690 GCA_046082745.1 Actinomycetota bacterium
CCCTCGCGAAGTACGCGCGGCTCGTCGGCTCGGCCTCGGAGGGCGCGCCGACGAGCTGAAGCGCCTCGCCGGCCCGGAGGGCGGTGCGCTCCGGCGCCTCGAGGACGTGGCGGGCACCCCGCACCGGGCCGGCGAGGCGCAACGGGCGGAGGGATCGCACCGCGACGATCCGCAGGTCCGCGTCGAGGAACGCGACCGCGCACCGCGCGCCCGCCGATCGCACGACCCGCGCCCGCGGCAGCAGGAGCGCGTGGCCGGCGGGCAGCGGACCGATCGCCGCGAGCCCGCGCATCCGCTCGGCGCGCGACGACGGCTCGAGGACGACCACTGCTGCGGTGCCGACGGTCGCGATCGCGCGTCGCACGCGGACGACGCTAGCGCGCGGTACCGACGCTCAGGCGCGTGCCGCGGCGACGATGGCCGCGACGTCGTGCGCCGACGGCGAGTCGGCCGGCATCTCGCCGAGCCACAGGGCGTCGACGGTCCCGGTCGGCGCGATGCCGACGACCGCGCGCCGCGCGGTGTTCCGAAGTCCCGGCCAGATCTCCTCGCCGTAGAGCCCGACGTAGGCGCGGGCGACGTCAGCGGTCACGTCGGCGAGGATCGGCACGCCGAAGCGGTGCTCCTCCTCCCAGCGGTGGATGAGGATCGGGTGGTGCGTCGTGACGCCCCAGACGGTGAGCCCCTCGTAGGCCTCGATCCCGTCGCGCACCGCGCACATCTGCGCCTCGCACGTGCTCGTGAAGGGCGCAGGGAAGAAGTGGAGGACGACCCCGCCCCGCTCGAGCGCGTCGGCGAGGCGGTACGTCGGGGGCGACTCGCCGCGCCAGTCCGAGCCGAGGAGCTCGAAGTGCGGCGCGGGGTCCCCGAGGCGGACGGTCACGGCGCGGAGGATACCGGGGTGGGCCGGGGAGGATTCGAACCTCCGACACGGGGGTTAAAAGCCCCCTGCTCTGACCGCTGAGCTACCGGCCCCCGGGGCGATTCTCGCAGGGCCGTCATCCTCTGCGGTAGCGGTTCGTGATCGGCAGGCGCCGGTCGCGGCCGAACGCCTTCGGCGTGATCTTCACGCCGGGCGGCGCCTGCCGGCGCTTGTACTCGGCGCGGTCCACCATCGCGACGACGCGGTCGACGAGCGCGCGGTCGACGCCCGCGGCGGCGATCTCCTCGGGGGAGCGGTCCTCCTCGACGTAGGCCGCGAGGACCGGGTCGAGCTCGTCGTAGGGCGGGAGCGCGTCGGTGTCCTTCTGTCCGGGCCGGAGCTCGGCCGACGGCGCCTTCGCGATCACGCGGTCGGGGATCGGCGGCTCGCCGACGCGGGCGTTCCGCCACCGCACGAGGTCGTACACGAGCGTCTTCGGCACGTCCTTGATCGGCGCGAACCCGCCGGCGAGGTCGCCGTAGAGCGTCGAGTAGCCGACGGCCATCTCGCTCTTGTTCCCCGTGGCGAGGACGAGGGGACCCTCCGCGTTCGAGACCGCCATGAGGAGGTTCCCGCGGATCCGCGCCTGGAGGTTCTCCTCGGCGAGCCCGGCGAGCGGCGCGCCGAAGAGCTCGCCGAGCGTCGCGCGGTACGCGTCGAGGGCGGGGGTGATCGGCGCGACGTCGAGCCGGATGCCGAGGCGACGCGCGACCTCCGCGGCGTCCTCGAGGCTCTCGGGCGACGAGTACGGCGAGGGCATCGCGAGGGCGCGGACGGCGTCGGGTCCGAGCGCGTCGGTCGCGAGCGCCGCGACGAGCGCGGAGTCGATGCCACCCGAGAGTCCGAGGATGACGCCGCGGAAGCCGTTCTTCCGAACGTAGTCGCCGAGGCCGAGGACGAGCGCGCGGTACACCGCCTCCACCTCGTCGGGCCAGGCCGCGCGCTCGTCCTCGGCGGTCGAGGTCCCGTCGTCGGCGATCTCCACGACGAGGAGGTCCTCCTCGAAGCGCGCGGCGCGGTGGCGGACCTCGCCCGCGGGATCGACGACGAGGCTCCCGCCGTCGAAGACGAGTTCGTCCTGGCCGCCGACGGCGTTCACGTAGACAATCCACGCGCCGGTCTGGCGCGCGCGGTCGGCGCAGACGCGGATCCGTTCGTCGGTCTTCCCGCGGTGGAACGGGGAGGCGTTCAGGTTCACGATCACCGGCGGTCGCTCGCGCGCGTACGCGTCGAACGGCGCGCCGTCCTGCCAGGCGTCCTCGCAGACCGACAGGCCGATGCGCCGGCCGCGCACCTCCGCGCGCGCGCCGCGGAACCCCGCGACGAACGTGCGCCGCTCGTCGAACACGCCGTAGTTCGTGAGGTTCGCCTTCGCGTAGCGCTTCACGACCGCGCCGCCTTCGAGCACGAGCGCGGCGTTGTGGACGCCGCCCTCGGGCGCCGGGTCGGGGGCGCCGACGACGACGACGCAGCCGTCGGCCGTGCGGGCCGCGAGGTCGGAAACCGCGCGGCCCGCGTCCGCGATGAACCCGGGGCGAAGGATGAGGTCCTCGGGCGGGTAGCCGGTCACCGCGAGCTCGGGGAAGACCGCGAGGTCCGCGCCGAGCTCCGTGGCGCGCCGCGCCATCGCCGCGATGCGCTCGACGTTGCCGTCGAGGTCGCCGACGGTCGTGTTCGCCTGGCAGAGCGCGATGCGCAGCACGGGGGAAGCCTACGGGAACGCGGCGGGGGGGGACGGCGGGAAAACAAACCCCCCCCCCCCACCCCC
>JBJTYK010000070.1:0-8496 GCA_046082745.1 Actinomycetota bacterium
GGCGACAGGAGTGGCGCCGCTCACATCGCGGCCGGCACCGCGGCCTCGTGGGCGCTCCTGAACGTCCCGTTCGCGCTCCTCGCCCCCGACGGCTGGAGCCGCTTCTTCCGCTACAGCGCCGCGCGCGGCAGCGACTGGGACAGCCTCTGGTACGTCGCGGCACGCGAGCTCGAGGTCCCCACCGTGAACGTCGGGGTCGCCGTCGCCCTCCTCGCGTCGTCCGCGCTCGTCTGGTGGGCGAAGCGCCTGCGCGAGCCGGACTTCCCGCGCTGGACGCTCGTCTTCCCGCTCCTCGTCCTGTTCCTCGTGACCGGGAAGGTCTACTCGCCGCAGTTCTCCCTCTGGCTCCTGCCGCTGTTCGCGCTCGTGTTCCCGGACGTCTCGATGTTCATCCTGTTCTCGCTCACGGAGATCGGCGTGTTCATGACGCGCTACTCGTACTTCAACACGCTCTCCGGAGGACCCGGGATGCCGTTCGAGTCGTTCGAGATCGCGGTCCTCGCGCGCGCGGTGGTCCTCGTCGGGTGCGTCGTCCTGTGGGTGCTCCGGCCCTCGACGGCGGACCCGCTCACGCCGCGGCCGCCCGCGGCCGCGGCGTGAGCGGGTCGGGGACGCGCCGGCGCCTGCCGGCCGGCGCGGCGTTCTGCCTCCGGGCGTTCCTCGCGTCGCGCCTCGCGCTCGTCCTCCTCGGCCCGATGACGGTCGGCCTGTTCCCCGCGCGTCTCGAGGGCCTCGTCGGCCCCGGCGTGCCCTCGCCGGTCTTCCCGCCCGCGGACCTCTGGCGCTCGTTCCTCGCGGTCTGGGAACGCTTCGACGCGCTGTGGTTCCTGCGGATCGCCGAGCAGGGGTACCGCTCGGGCGACGGGAGCGCCGCGTTCTTCCCCGGGTTCCCGCTCGCGGTCCGCGCGGTGTCGACGCTGCTCGGCGGGCACCCGTTCGCGGCGGGGATGCTCGTCGCGAACGCCGCGTTCCTCTCGGCGCTCGTCGTCGTCCACCGGCTCACGGCCGACGAACGGGGCGAGGAGACCGCGCGGGCGACCGTGCTCGGACTCTGCTGGTTCCCGACGTCGATGTTCTTCCTCATGCCCTACAGCGAGTCGCTCTTCCTCCTCGGCGCGGCGGGCGCGTTCCTCGCGGTGCGGCGGGAGCGGTGGGCCTGGGCGGCGGCGGCGGGGATCGTCGCCGGCGCGACGCGCAGCATCGGGGTCCTCCTCGTGCCGGCGTTCCTCCTCGACGCGGCGCTCCGCTGGCGGCGCGGCGGCGCGCGGGCGGTGCGCGCTCCCCTCGCCGCCGCGGTCGGCGTCGGGGCGGGGTTCGGCGTCTACCTCGCGTGGCCCGCGGGGGGGCGGCTGCGGACCGCCGTCGACGTGCAGGCGACCTGGTTCCGCGAGCCTTCCGCGCCCTGGAACACCGTGGCCGAGGCGGTGCGCATCGCCTTCGCGCAGTTCGGGCCCGGCGCCGGCGGCTACTGGATGCTCGACCTCGTCCTCGTCGCGCTCGTCGTCGCGGGGGCGGTGTGGATCTCGCCGCGCATCCGGCCGTCGTACCTCGTCTACCTCTGGGGGAGCATCCTCGTGCCGCTCGCCCTCCCGTTCCCGGGGCGGCCGCTCATGTCGATGCCGCGCTTCGCGCTCACGATGTTCCCCGCGTTCTGGGGCCTCGCGGAACTCGCGCGGCGGCTGCGACTGCCGACCTGGACGCTCGCCGCGTTCGGAGCGTTCGGGCTCGGGCTGTTCACCGCGCTCGTCGTGAACGGGTACTACATCTTCTGAGCCGCGCGGCCGATACCTCACCCGGAGGGGAGGGGGTGCGGTGCCGTCGGTCGGGACGCTCGGTTCGATCGCGCTCTCGGCGCGCGAACGCGAGATCCTCCAGCTCGCGGCGTGGGGATGCTCGAACCGCGAGATCGGGATGCGGCTCTACATCTCCTCCGACACGGTGAAGACCCACCTCGAACACGCCTGCGGCAAGCTCGACGTCGCCGGCCGGACCGCCGCGGTCGCGGAGGCGCTCCGACGCGGGCTCATCACGTGACATCGACGCGGGCGCGCGGAGCGCGTCAGGCGAGTCCCGACCCCGGGCTGCCGCTCGGATCCGTCGTGACGATCGGGTCGGGCGACAGGCCCGGCGGGATCGCCGGCGGTCCGTTGCCGCCGCCCGGCTCGCCGGGTGCGCCCGGCGCTCCGCCGGGGTCCCCGCCCGGCAGCGGGAACGCCGTCGCCTCCGGGGTCGGCGAGGGCTCGGGCACGGGAGACGCGGGACCGAGCGAGTACCCGGAGAAGTCCGGCTCGGGGAACTCCAGGACGGGCTCGCCCTCGAGCGCGGCCGTCATCACGTCGTGCCAGATGAGCGCGGGGATCGTGCCGCCGAAGAGCGCGGAGAAGCCGCCGACGTCCTGGAGCGGGCGCTCCGAATCCGGATAGCCGACCCACACGCACGTCGCGAGCTGCGGGGTGTAGCCGCAGAACCACGCGTCCACGTAGTCCTGCGCGGTCCCGGTCTTCCCCGCCGCGGGACGGCCGTCGAGCCGCGCGCGGTACCCCGTCCCCGACGTCACGACGCTCTGGAGGGCGTACGTCGCGACGTCCGCATCGTTCTGCTCGCGGACCTGCTCCCCGCGCGGGTCGAGCCGCGCGAGCTCGCGGCCCGCGGCGTTCGCGACCTCCGCGATCGGCGACGGCTCGTGCCGGAAGCCGCGGGCCGCGAGCGTCGCGTAGGCGGTCGTCATCTCGAGCGGGTTCACCGCCTCGGTCCCGAGCGTGATCGCGCAGTAGGGAGACAGCTCCGACGCGATGCCCATGCGGTGCGCGACATCCACGATGCGGTCCGGACCGACCGCGCTCGCGATCTGCGCGTACACGGTGTTCACGGAGTGCGCCGTCGCGTCGCGGAGCGTGAAGACCCCGCTCTCCTCGTCGCTCGCGTTCGACAGCGTCCAGGGCTTCCCGTCGGTGTAGCAGCGTTCGTCGGGGATCGTGATCGTCGCGGGTCCGTCCCAGCGTTCCCAGAGCGAGTAGCCGTCCTCGATCGCCGCGACGAGCGTGAACGGCTTGAACGCCGAGCCCGCCTGCCGGCCGCTCCCGCCCTGCCCCGTCGCGAGGTTCACGTTCGAGACGGTGAAGTCGCGTCCGCCGACCATCACGCGCACCGCGCCCGACGTCGGGTCGATCGACACGACGGCCGCCTCGGGGTCGGTCGCGTCCGGGAGCCAGCGCGCGACGGCCTCCTGCGCCGCGCGCTGCCAGTCGAGGTTCAGCGTCGTCGTCACGCTGAGACCGCCGCCGTACACGCGCGACTCGCCGAAGCGTTCCATGAGGTCGCGCCGGGTGTAGTCGAGGAAGTAGCCGAGGTCGGGCGGCAGGCCGCTCCCCGGCGCCGGCCGCGTACGGACGGGGCGCTCCCGCAGCCGCTCCGCCTCCGCCTCGTCGAGCGCGCCGGTCTCCGCCATGCGGTCGAGGACCCAGTTCCGCCGCGCGCGCGCGTCGTCGGGGTTGCTCGCCGGGTCGAAGCGACTCGGACTGCGGATCGCGGCCGCGAGCGTCGCGGATTGCAGCACGGTGAGCCTGCTCGCGTCCTTCCCCCAGTACGTGCGCGCCGCGGCCTGGACGCCGTACGCCCCGCGGCCGAAGTAGATCGTGTTCAGGTAGCGCGCGAGGATCTGGTTCTTCGTGAGTTCGCGCTCGAGCTTCAGCGCGAGGAGCGCCTCCCGGACCTTCTCCGCGATCGTCCGCGGCGGCGCGGCGTACGTCCGCTCCCCGGTCTCGGGATCGATCACGTAGCGGCCCGCGTACACGCCCTTCACGAGCTGCTGCGTGATCGTCGAACCGCCCTGGACGGCGTCCCCCGCGCGGACGTCGGCCCACGCTGCGCGCAGCACCCCGAGCGGGTCGACGCCGGCGTGCTCGTAGAAGGAGGCGTCCTCGGCAGCGAGCACCGCGTCGCGCAGGTGCTCGGGCATCGAGGAGAACGGGATGACGGTCCGGTCGATCGTCGCGTGGAAGTCCCCGAGCGGTCGACCGAGCACGTCGTAGAGCTCCGTCGTCTGGAGCGGCGCGGGCGTCCTCGGCAGTTCGATCGCGGAGTAGGCGTAGGCGACGACCGCGCCGACGCCGATCACGCCGAGCGTGCCGACGAGGACGAACCACAGGGCGAGGCGACGCAGGAACCGCGAGCGGCGGGACCGGCGGGGTCGCTTCGCGCGTTCCCCGGATGCGGCTCCATTCGTCGGCGCGGCCCGCCGCTCGGAACGGCGGTTCGGGCGGCGGTCCGGGGAGCGACCCGTTCCCCCGCCCGCACGCCTGCGTCCGGACCGCTTCGCGCGGCGCGCGGTGGGAGCCATCGGTTGCGGGAGTCTACCCCCCGTCCCTGCGCCTCACGCGCATCCGGCGTGTGGCGGATGGATGGAGACGCGGGCTCCCATCGCGCGCCGCGCGCGCGGGGGGCTCAGCCGACGTTGCGGGCGACGTACGCCTCGGAGAGGTGGTTCCACTTGCAGCCGATGCAGACCTCGACGATGTAGCACCAGGCGCCGCGCCGATCGGCGGCGAGCCGGAGCCCCGTCGCGAGCGGCCAGACGCGACCGTTGTCGGCCTTCAGGTCGTCGCCGAACACGTAGGCGAGGAGCCGGAGCTTCGACTCGCCGCACACCGGGCAGCGACGACGCGCCGGTTCGCCCACGTGCGTCCCCGCGCGGACGAGATCGGGGTGCGCGTCGCAGATGTCGGCCTTCGACAGGAGCCCCGTGTGCGCCCGCAGCAGGAGCGCGCGCTTCGCGAGCGAGTAGTCGACGTTCGCGAGCCGCGCCCGGGTCCCGGTGCGCCGGCCCTTCGCGGCGGGTCCGACCTTCGCCATCGGCGCATCCTACGCCATCGGGCGGACCCGGCCGCGCCCCGCGCGGGTGTCGCGGCCCCGCACCGGGGGTAGGCACCCGGCGGAGGGAGGGAGCCATGGAGACCGCCGTCCCGGCCGACGGGCGCGGGCCCGTCGCCGCCCGCGCGTTCGTCCGCGCCTGCGCCGTCCCCGCCGGCGCGCTCGAGACGACCGAGCTCCTCACCTCGGAACTCGTGACGTTCTGCATCCGCCATGCGGGCGAGGATCCCGACGCGCGCGTGCTGCTGCGGCTCGAACGGCGCGGCGACCTCGTCCGCGTCGAGGCGTGCCACCCCGGTCGCCCCGGCCACGGCCCCGAGGGCGGTCACACCGCGCTCGCGCTCGGCATCATCGACGGTCTCGCGCCGCGCTGGGGCGTGCTCCGCGACGGCGAGGGGTGGAGCGGCTGGTTCGAGGTCGGCGCCTAGCCGTTCGGCAGCGAACCCGCGAGCGCCCGCACGATGTCGTCCTCGAGCCACGTGAGGTACCCGTAGAGCGCGTACGACGCGAACGCCTCCTCGTCGCCGCGGAAGTCCGCCGGTTCGCTGTCCTCGCTCACGCCGAGCCGCACGCCGAGGACGAGCCGCACGTCGTTCACCGCGCCGAGCCACGCGAGGAGCTCCTCCTCCGTGAGCCGTTCGGCGTCGGCCGTGCGCTCGAGCGCCTCGAGATGCTCGCGCTTGCCGCGATCGAGATCGCCGCGCACGAGCGCGTCGAACGCGGCGGCACTCTCGGGATCCTCGAGCGACGCCGACGGGAACAGCCGTCGCATCACCGGGTCGTCGCGATCGTCCGCGTCGAGGACGCCGCGGACGATCGCGGGGATCCCGCGCAGGAGGTTCCGCTCCTCGGGCGACAGGCGCACGGCGTAGCGACCGGAGAGCGTGCGCCGGACGCCGCGCCGCGCCATCAGCGGTCCCGCTGGAGCGTGGCCCAGAGCCCGTGCGCGTGGAGCCGCGCGACGTCGTGCTCGCACGTCTCCCGCGGGCCGGACGCCACGACGGCCCGTCCTTTCTCGTGGACGTCGAGCATGAGCTGCGTCGCGCGTTCCCGGGAGTAGCCGAAGAGCTTCTGGAACACCCAGGTCACGTACGTCATGAGGTTCACCGGGTCGTTCCAGACGAGGACGATCCAGGGGACGTCGGGCTCGAGGTCCTCGCCGGTCTCCTCCCCGGAGGCGGGGCGCCGGATCTCGACGGGCGCGGTCGCCATGGAGGAACGATACGCCCGCCCGTGCCTGCCCGACCGGGTTCCCCACGACCCCGGCGACGCGAGTGGAACGATGCGCCGCAGGGGTCTATGGTCGCGCGGGCCGCACGCCGTGCGGCCGTGAAAGGAGGGGGGTATGAGCCAACACGGCTCGACCCACGAGGCCGACGCGGCCCACCTCGCGACCTTCGGATACCGGCAGGAACTCCGCCGGGTTCTCGGGCTCTTCGAGAACTTCGCCGTCGCGTTCGCGTACCTGTCGCCCGTCGTCGGGATCTACTCGCTGTTCGTCCTCGGGTTCGGCACCGCCGGCCCGCGCTACCTCTGGCTGATGCCGATCGTCGTGATCGGGCAGCTGTTCGTCGCGCTCGTCTTCGCGGAGCTCGGGAGCAACTTCCCGATCGCCGGAGCGCTGTTCCAGTGGGCGAAGAACCTGCGCGGACCCGGCTACGGATGGTGGGTCGGCTGGTTCTACGGCTGGGCGCTCATCATCACCGTGGCGTCGGTCGCGACCGGCGTCGTCGGCTACGCGTGCGCGGCCCTGAACGACCTGTTCGGGACCGCGTTCGACCCGACGAACCCGAACACGATCCTCGGGTTCACGCTCGTGATGATCGGCCTGCAGACGCTGTTCAACATGCTCGGGGTGCGCCTCGTCGGGCTCATCTCGCGCTACGGCGTCTACGTCGAGATCCTCGGGACCTTCGGCATCGCGATCGTCCTCGCGATTGCGGGGTTCCACCACGGGTTCGACTACCTGTTCTCGACGGCGGGCACGGAGAACCTCGCGACGAATCCGCTCGGCGTGGACTTCGGCGGGAACTGGATCACGGGCGCCGCGCTCGTGGCGGTCCTCGCCCACGTCTACATCTTCTACGGGTTCGAGTCGGCGGGCGACGTCGCGGAGGAGGTCGTCGACGCGGGGAACAAGGTCCCGCGCGCGATCATCCGGACGCTCCTCGTCGGCGGCCTCACGAGCTTCGTGCTCGTGATGGCGCTCATCCTGTCGGTCCCGGAGGGGCAGGAGTCGATCGCGGGTTCGTTCGCGGGCGGCGTGCCGTTCATCCTCCAGGACATGCCGGCGATCCTGCAGAAGCTCTCGCTGCTCATCGTGATCTTCTGCTTCTTCAGCTGCGGGACCGCGATCCAGGCGGCCGCGGCTCGCCTCACCTACTCGTACGCGCGCGACGGCGGGCTGCCCGCGAGCGCGTGGCTGAGCAAGGTGAGCGAGAAGCACGGGACGCCGTCGAACGCCCTGTGGGTGGCGGCGATCATCCCGACGCTGTTCTCGTTGCTCGTCCGGTTCACGCCGGCGGAGGACGTGAAGATCCTGTTCTTCACGTACCCGGCGAACGTGAACGCCCTGTTCATCCTCGTCTCGTTCGGCGTCTCGGGGATCTACCTGTCGTTCCAGATGGTCGTCTGGGCGGCGCTCCGGGCCCGGATGAAGGGATGGACCCCGCAGGGGAAGTGGACGATGGGCAAGTGGGGCATGCCGGTCACGGTCCTCGCCCTCATCTGGGGCGTCGGCATGCTCCTGAACATCATCTGGCCCTCGGGGCTCACGAGCCCGCGCGGCGCGCTGTTCAACTTCGACTGGATGACGATCGGCGTCATGCTCCTCATCGCGATCGTCGGAGGGATCTACTACCTCGTGTCGAAGCCGCAGGAGCGCGTCGCGAAGCGGATGAAGAGCTAGTTCGGTTCCGGGAGTTCGACGGGCCCGCCGGCCTCGTGCCGGCGGGCCCGTCCGTCTCCGCCGAGGAGCGTGACCGCGCCCGCCCCGAGCACCGTCCATCCCCCGTCGCGCCACGTCGCCGCGGTGCGCTCGGCGATCCCGACGAGGAGCGCGCCGTCGGGGAGTCCCGCGAAGCCCTGCTCGCTCCACGACGCGCCGAACGTGTCGAGGTGCGGGATCACCGCGATGCCGGGGACGAGGCCGAGGCCGGGCGTCGCGGCGCGGCCGCGCTCGCCGGGAAGGAGCACCGAGCCCGCCATCGCCATCGCGCCGGCCGAGGAACCGGCGAGCGCGGCCCCGCGCCGCCACGCGCCGACGATCGCTTCCCAGACCGGCGTATCGCGGAGCGCCTTGAGGACGAGCCGCGGATCGCCGCCGACGAGGTAGAAGAACGACCCCGAGGATGCGCGCGCGGCGGTCCCCGCCGCGCGCGCGTCCTCGCGCGAGCGCACGGGGAGTTCCTCGACGGGGAGCCCGAGCCCGCCGAACCACGCGACGGCGTTCGCGACCGCGAGGTCGGGCCGGTACGGCGCCGCCGCGGTCGCGAGGACGTACGCGGGACCGCCGTGCGCGAGCGCGGCCTCGACGAGCACCCGGTCCTGCGGCTCGTTGCCCGGGCCGAGCTCGTCGCCGCCGACGAGGGCGAGCGGGCCGCTCATGCCTCGCGGTCGAGGATCCGG
>JBJTYK010000071.1:0-2942 GCA_046082745.1 Actinomycetota bacterium
GTCGGCGAACGCGATGCGCGCGACCCCACGCTCGGTGGCGCCGACGACGAGCCGCCCGAGCGGCGTTCCCCAGGACGCGAGGGCGACGCGCATCAGACCGGCGGCCACGGGACGGCGGGTTCCCAGCGCGGTTCGGGGAAGCGCCCCTCGGCGAGCAGCGCTCGCAGCCGCTCCCGCGTCGCCGCGATCTCGTCGGGCGTGAGGAGCGCGGCGAGCCGCTCGCCGAGCGCCCCGTCGAGGGCCCCCCCGAGCCGCCGCAGGTCGGCCGCGACGTCGTCGGGGAGCGCGTCGCCGACGTAGTCCCAGATCACCGTGCGGAGCTTCGGCTCCTCGTGGAAGCACAGGCCGTGGTCGATCGAGACGATGCCGCCGTCCTCGGCGAGCAGGCAGTGCCCGCCCTTGCGGTCGGCGTTGTTCGCGACGACGTCGAAGGCCGCGATCCTGCGCATCGCGTCGGCGTGCGCGTCGCGGAGCGTGAAGAAGTGTTCGGCGGGCTCGAACGGAACGAACTCCGCGAGCGCGCCGGGGCCGAACGGTCCCTCGACCAGGGTCGTGCGCGGGATGCGCGGCCACCCGAGTTCCTCGGCGACCGCGCTCGCGGCGACCTCGCGCAGGCAGAGGGTCCCCTCGGGGAAGTCCCAGAGCGGCCGTTCCCCGGCCTGCGGCTTGTAGACGGCGTACGCGGCGTCGTCGCCCTCGCCGACGCGCACGAGCAGCGCGTTGTTCGTCGAGCGCGGCAGGAGCCCGACGATCTCGAGGTCGGGGCGGGGAGCGGCGTCCGCGGGCGCGCCCATCAGTCGTGCTTCGCGTGCCCGTTCATCGCCGGGCACCGGTGGCCGTCGGGGTCGATCGGGTTCCCGCAGAACTGGCAGGTCGGCCGCCCGCGCGAGACGACCGCCTCGCCGTGGCGCGAGAGCGCGAGCATCTGCTCGCGCGTCGCCGACGCGCGGACGCGGTCGGGCTCGCGCTCGAGCGCGGGGTCGCCGACGAACCCGGGCTCGTCCTCCTCGGGGGCATCGCGGACGAACTCCTCGACCTCGAGGGTCATGCGGTCGCGGTCCTCCTCGTAGCCGAGCGCGAGCCGACCGGCGCGCCAGAGCGGATCGAGCGGCAGCTCGAGTGCCATCGCGGCCTCGTCGATGCCGGCCCCCGTCTCGAGGTCGACGTTCGCGAGGATCTCGAGGATCGAGGTCGCGAGGAGCCGCACCTGCTCCTTCTCGACCGTGATCGTGTACGTGCGGGCGTCGGCCGCCATCTGGAGGAAGAAGACGCGTTCGCCCGGCTCGCCGATCGCGTCGGCGGTGATCCGGTCGACGTCCCCGAGTTCGTAGAGCGTCACCGTCGTCCTCCCCTCCGCGCGGAGCGCGGTCCGTGGGGCGCGCCGGCGGCGCCCGTGTCGTTCACCTTCCCGATCATCGGCATCCCGTCCCCGATCCGCACGACCGACACCGACGCCGGGTCGACGACGATCCGCTGGAACAGGTCGAGGTGGACGCCGAGGTAGTGCGCGAGGACGAGCCGGATGAGGTCGGCGTGCGAGAACGCGGCGACCGTGCCCTTCGGGTGGTCCGCCGCGATCGCCTCGAGCGCCCCGACCGCGCGCGCCTGCGCCTCCGCGAAGCTCTCGCCGCCGGGGAAGCGGAACCGCGAGGGCAGGTGCTGGACCTTCCCCCAGGCGCGGGTGCGTGCGAGCGAGGCGATCGACCGTCCGGTCCAGTCGCCGAGGTGGAGCTCGCCGAGTTCCCGACGGACGCCCGCCCGCAGTCCGCGGTCCCGCTCGAGGGGTGCCGCGGTCTCGCGGCACCGCTCGAGCGGACTCGAGACCATGGCGTCGATCCGCACGCCCCGCAGCCGCTCGACGAGCCCCTCGGCCTGGGCCCTGCCGTCCTCGGTGAGATGGACGCCCGGCGTCCAGCCGGTGAGGCGTCGGCCCGCGGTCGCGGTGCGTCCGTGGCGGATGAGCAGGAGCGTCGTCACGCGGCCCAGCCTACCGGGGCGCGTCGGGGCGCACGCTCACGGCTCCGCGGGGAAGCGGACCTCGACCGTCGTCCCCCGGGCGAGCTCGCTGTCGATGCGCACGGAGCCGCCGTGGTTCTCCGCGACGTGGCGGACGATCGCGAGACCGAGGCCGGTCCCGCCCGTCTCGCGCGAGCGCCCGCGGTCGACGCGGTAGAAGCGTTCGAAGACGCGGGGGAGGTCGCGGGTCGGGATCCCCTCGCCGTCGTCCTCGACGCAGAGGACGACGGTGCCGTCCTCGGCGGCAAGCGATGCGCGGACGTGCCCGCCCTCGGACGAGTAGCGCACGGCGTTGTCGAGGAGGTTGCGCACGAGGAGCGCGAGGTCGCGCGCGTTCCCCCGGAGCGGCGCGGATCCCCCGACCGAGGCGGCGAGCTCCACGTGCGCGGCATCCGCCGCCGGGGCGACCCGGTCGCACTCCTGCCGCAGGATCGCTGCGAGGTCGACCTCGTCGGCGAGGTCGCTTCCCCCCTCGAGACGCGAGAGGTCGAGGAGGTCGGCCACGATGTCGGCGAGGCGGACCGCCTCGTCCTCGATCCGCTTCGCGAACCCGGGAACGGCCGCCGGGTCGTCCCGCGCCGCGCCGCGGAGCGTCTCCGCGGTGGCGCGGATCGTCGCGATCGGGGTCTTCAGTTCGTGGGAGGCGTTCGCCACGAAGTCGCGGCGGATCACATCGATGCGCGCGGCATCGGTGACGTCCCGGAGCACGAGGAGGATCTGCCCCTCGCGACCGGTCCGGCGCGCGGCGCCGCGCAGCACGCGGGTCGGAGCGCCGACCTCGATGTCGAGGACCGACGGGCCGTCCGCCGCGGCGGCGACGAGGCCCTGGAGCGCCACCGGGGCGAGCGCCGCCGCGGCGGACGGTCGGCTCCCGAGCAGCGAGACCGCGGACCCGTTCGCGCGGAGGACCTCGCCGTCGGCGTCGA
>JBJTYK010000072.1:0-3689 GCA_046082745.1 Actinomycetota bacterium
CGCGCGTACTTCGCGAGGGCGCCGGTCGCGTAGCGCGGGGTCGGCGCGGCCCACGCGGCCCGGCGGCGCGCGAGTTCGGCCTCGTCGACGAGGACGTCGATCGTGCGCGCGGCGCCGTCGATCGCGACGGTGTCGCCCTCGGCGACGAGCGCGATCGGGCCGCCGACGAACGCCTCGGGCGCGACGTGGCCGACCGAGTAGCCCTTCGTCGCCCCGCTGAAGCGCCCGTCGGTGATGAGCGCGACGTCGGCGCCGAGACCGGCGCCGGCGACGGCCGCCGTGACGGCGAGCATCTCCGGCATGCCGGGCGAGCCCTTCGGGCCCTCGTAGCGGATCACGATGACGTCGCCCTTCTCGATCCGTCCCGCCGTGACCGAGGCGAAGGCGTCCTGCTCGGAGTCGAACACGCGCGCGCGCCCGCGGAACGCGAGGCTCGCGGCGCCGGCGGTCTTCATGACCGAGCCGTCGGGGGCGAGCGAGCCGCGGAGGATCGCGATGCCGCCCTCGTCGTGGATCGGCGATGACGCCGGCCGCACGACGTCGCCGTCGGGGGCGGGCGGGTCGAGCTCCGCGAGGTTCTCGGCGATCGTCTTCCCGGTGATCGTCCGGCAGTCGCCGTGGAGGAGCCCGCGCTCGAGGAGCTCGCGCATGACGACCGGGACGCCGCCCACCCGGTCGAGGTCGGTCATGACGAACCGGCCTGCGGGACGCACGTCGACGAGGTGCGGCACCCGCCGGGAGATCCGGTCGAAGTCGTCGAGCGCGAGCGGCACCTTCGCCTCGCGCGCGATCGCGAGGAGGTGGAGCACGGCGTTCGTCGAGCCCGCGAGCGCCATGACGACCGTGATCGCGTTCTCGAACGCCTCGCGGGTCATGACCTCGCGGGGCTGGATGTTCCTGCGCAGGACCTCCGCCGCCGCGACGCCGGTCTCGTAGGCGAAACGCTCGCGGCGCTCCGAGACGGCCGCCGGCGACGCCGCGCCGGGCAGCGACATCCCGAGCGCCTCGGCGGCCGCGGCCATCGTGTTCGCGGTGTACATGCCCGCGCAGGAGCCGTACGTCGGGCACGCCGCCCGCTCGATCGCGTCGAGCTCCTCGTCGGACATCGAGCCGCGGGCGTGCGCGCCGACGGCCTCGAAGACGTCCTGGATCGTGATGTCGCGGCCGGCGTGGGTACCGGGGAGGATCGTGCCGCCGTAGAGGTACACGGCGGGCAGGTTCAGCCGCGCCATCGCCATGAGCATCCCGGGCTCGCTCTTGTCGCAGCCCGCGATGCCGACGAGCCCGTCCATGCGCTCGGCGTGCATGACGAGCTCGACGGAGTCGGCGATGACGTCGCGGCTGATGAGCGACGCCTTCATCCCCTCGTGGCCCATCGCGATGCCGTCGGAGACGGCGATCGTCGTGAACTCGATCGGCACCCCGCCGCCCGCCCGGACGCCCTCCTTGGCGAGGGCGGCGAGTTTCCCGAGGCCGAAGTTGCAGGGCGTGACCTCGTTCCAGGAGGAGGCGACCCCGACCTGGGGCTTGCCGAAGTCCTCGTCGGTGAACCCGACGGCCCGGAGCATCGAGCGCGCCGGGGCGCGCTGCGGACCCTCGGTCACCTCCCAGCTCCGCGGTCGCGTCAGGTCACCCACGGCCCACCCCTTCCTGCGGCATGATGGGGCCCACCGTACAGGGAGGACCCCACGGCCCGCACGTCCGACGTCCGCATCCCCCGCGCGAACCGCTCGTGGTGGCTCGAGGAGGCCCTCGCGGCCGATCCGGGCGTCCCCTGCCCGCCCCTGTCCGGCCGCGTCGACGCCGAGGTGCTCGTCGTCGGCGGCGGCTACACCGGCATGTGGACCGCCTACCAGCTGAAGGAACGACGCCCCGACGTCGACGTCGTCCTCGTCGAGCGCGACATCTGCGGCGGCGGACCGAGCGGGCGGAACGGCGGGTTCGTGAACGGGTGGTGGGAGGGGATCGACGAGTGGGCCGCGCGCTTCGGCGACGCGGACGCGATGGAGATGGCCCTCACCGCCGGCCGCAGCGTCGCGGCGATCCCCGAGTTCTGCGCGCGCCACGGCGTCGACGCGTGGTGGAACGACGCGCCGGAGATGGCCGTCTCGACCTCACCGTTCCACGACGGCGCGTGGAAGGGCTCCGTCGAAGCCGCGCGACGCATGGGGCTCGGGGACCTCTTCCGCGAGCTCACGCCGGAGGAGGTCCGGGAGATCTGCCGCTCACCGATGTTCCGCTCCGGGGTGGTGAGCGAGGACACCGGGACCGTGCAGCCCGCCCGGCTCGCGCGCGGCCTGCGCCGCGTGCTCCTCGAGCGCGGCGTCCGCATCTTCGAGGGGACGCCGATCCAGCGCCTCGAACCCGGTCCGCCCGCGATCGCGACGACGCCCGCGGGCAGCGTCCGCGCGCGCGACGTCGTCCTCGGCATCAACGCGTGGGCCGGCACCTGGCGGCCGTTCCGCCGGCATCTCGCGGTGCGCGGTTCCTACATCGTGATGACCGAGCCCGCGCCGGACCGGCTCGCGGAGATCAACTGGACCCGCGGGAACCCGATCCGCGACATGCGCGCGTCCCTCAACTACTTCCGCCCGACGCCCGACGGTCGCATCGCGTTCGGTGCGGCGGCGATCTCGCCGATCTCGACCGGGAAGGTCGGCGCCGCGTACGATTACGATGAGCGCGCCGTCGCGATCGCCGCCCGGGCGCTCCACCGGATGTTCCCCTCGTTCGCCGACGTCCCGATCGCCGCGGGCTGGGGCGGCCCGATCGACGTCTCGCCGCTCTACCTCCCGTTCTTCGGGAGCTACCCGTCCGGCAACGTCCACTACGCGCTCGGCTTCACCGGCAACGGCGTCGGGCCCTGCCACCTCGCGGGCAACGTGCTCGCCGAGAAGGCGCTCCACGAGGAGGGGCTCTTCTCGCGGCTCGCCGTCGCGCGCTACGAGCCCGCGTCGTTCCCGCCGGAGCCGGTGAAGTCCATCGGGATGCAGGTCGTGAACGCCGCGATCCGCCGGGTGGACGACGCCGCGGAACGCGGCGAGCGGCCGAGCCTGCCGGTGCGGCTGCTGAGCAAGGCGCCGCGGCTCCTCGGCTACAACCTCGGCCCCGACCTCTACCTCTAGGCCGCGGCGCTACGCCGCCGGACCGGACCCCGCGTCCGCGCGCCGCACGACGAGCGCGTCGACCGCGACCGCGCCGGCGGGCGAGGCGATGACCGGGTTCAGGTCGAAGCCCTCGAGCAGGTCGCCGAGGTCCGCCGCGATCCACGAGAGCCCGACGATCGCGCGCACGAGCGAGCCGAGGTCGGCGGGGGGCGCGCCGCGCGCCCCGTCGAGGACGGGGCGGATCGCCAGTCGGTCGACGAGGCGCGCGGCGCGCCCCCCGTCGAGCGGCGGGAACGCGAGCCGTCGGTCGCGCAGCGTCTCGACGAGGACCCCGCCCGCCGCGACGACGACGAGCGGACCGAACGTCGCGTCGCGGGCGACCCCGAGCGCGAGCTCGACGCCCGGCGGGGCCATCCGCGCGACCGTCACGACCGGGCCGAGCCGCGCGATCCGGGCGTAGGCCGCGCGCACCGCCTCGGCGTCGTTCGCGCCGAGGACGACGCCCCCGACGTCGGACTTGTGCGCGGCGGCCGCCGTCTTCACCGCGACCGGGTACCCGACGCGGGCGGCCGCCGCGACCGC
>JBJTYK010000073.1:0-5833 GCA_046082745.1 Actinomycetota bacterium
CCGCGGCGAGCCAGGCGCCCGTGCCTTGCCGATCCTGCTCGGCCATCGCGCGGAGCGCGAAGGCCCGTTCCCCGATGCGCGTCCCCACCCCGAGCGCGCGCGCGGCGCGGACGAGGTCGGTGCGGGTGACCACGATGCCGACGCGGGACGGCGCGGTCGCCGCCGTCCGCGGATCCTCCGCCGGCGCGGCCGCGCGCAGCGCGACCGGCGGCAGGTCGGGCGCGCCGAGGTCGTCCGCCTCGGCCGCGAGGACCTCGCGCAGGAGCGCCGCCCACGACCGCTGGTGCGGGGTGCCGACGCGCTCGACGGCGAGGAGGAACGGCGGGGTCCACGACGCGAGGTGCTCCCACAGGAGCGCCCGCCGCGCCTCGCGACGCAGCAGCCGCCGCGCCGGATCGGTCTCCGCCTCCTCGAGATCGGCGAGCGACGCGAGGAGCCCGAGGAGCGCCGCGAGGTGATCGGGCTCGGTCGGCGGCTCGAGTCCGAGCGCGACCCAGAATCCGGCGACGCGGGCGCGCGCCTCGCCGCCGAGCATCCCCTCCTCGCCGAGGTGCACCGACGCGTACGGGTAGACCTCGAAGAGGAACGTCGCGGCCTCGTCGACGGGATCGCCCGGGGGGTCGAGGTCGAGCGCGGCGGCGAGGCGCGCCCGGCCCTCGGCCGACGGCTCGCAGAGCGCGCCGAGCGCCCGCAGGAGGTCCGCGCGGCTCACGGGCGTCCCCCGATGCGGAAGACCTCGCGGGCGGGCTTCAGCGGCCGCATGAACCAGTACGGGCGACGCGTGCCGTCCGGGGTGACGGTCCGCGCGTCGCGCGTCATCTCGAGCCAGCGTCGGTACACCTCGTGCGACTTCGCGGTGTCGACGTGGATGTCGCCGTAGGCCTCGTCCCTCCGCGCCTTGCGCACGCGCACCGCCTGGTGCCAGCAGTGCTGGCCGGAGACCGGGTCGGGGTGGACGGCGAACGTGAGGTTCTGGTGGACGCCGACGTCGGTCCACCAGATGCGGGCGGTGTCGGGATCGCTCGACGCGTACGGCTCGACACCGCGGAGGCGGCGCATCCCCCAGCGCTCGCCCGCGCGATCGAGGTCGACCATCGCCATCATCGCGCGGACGCCGCCCTCGGCCCCCTCGACCTTCCAGCGACCCATGTGGTGGCTGCACGCGACGACGCCGGGACGGATGCCCTCGGTCACCCACGCCTTCACGCAGAACGAGCCGGTCTCGGTCTCGACGACGACGAGGTCGCCGGTCCCGACCTCCATCCGCGCGGCGTCGGAGGGGTGGAGCCAGAGGGGGTTCGTGTGCGCGATCTCGTCGAGCCACTTCGCGTTCGCGCTCCGCGTGTGGATCTGCACCGGGAGGCGGAACGTCGAGATGAGCGGCATCTGGCCCGGCTCGAGGCTC
Source organism: Actinomycetota bacterium (assembly GCA_046082745.1). GTDB lineage: Bacteria > Actinomycetota > UBA4738 > UBA4738 > HRBIN12 > JBJTIF01. Next base: position 1,406 of record JBJTYK010000073.1, read on the forward strand.
TCGGGGTGGACGTGTGAGCGGATGTAGCCGGGCAGGACGTGCTCGCGCCAGCCCCACGCGGCCATCGTCGACGACCAGAACTCGAGCTTCCCGGAGGGCGTCGGGAACCCGCGGAGGACCTCGCCGTCGACGCGCACGCCGACGGCGCGGCGGCCGCGCTCGTCGGGATCGGGCGCGCCCATCGGCACGACGTTCGGATCGCCGGGCTTCGGCGTCGCGGTGTAGACGCGACCGAGCGGGGTCTCGTGGACGTCGTCGAGCTCCGACACCGGGATGACCTCCTCGAAGATGCGTCCCATGCCGTTGCGGATCTCGAACGCGCCGTAGCGCCGCATGTACTGGAGCGGCGTGAGCCCCTCGGCGGCCGCCGCCTCGGGCAGGCCCGGGACCGAGTGCTCGAACATCCAGCCGTAGTACTCGTCGACCGAGAGCTTCGTCCCCGGCTCGGCGAGCGACTCGTGGTGCCGGCGGATCCCGAGCGAGCCGTCCGGGTCGATGCGCCACGAGAGCTCGATCCAGAACTCGTTCTCCTCCCAGACCTCGCCGGGGTTCGCCTCGCGGGTGTCGGTGACCGGCCGACCGAGGCGCTCGCGCGCGGCGCGCAGCACCGGCTGACGGAACCCGACCCACTGCCCGTCGTACTGCCCGTACGAATGCGTGTCGTGGCGTTCCGAGGCGTGGCCCATCGGCAGCACGTAGTCGGCGAAGTGCGCGGTCTCGGACCACGTCGGCGTGAGCGCGACGTGGAGGCCCACCTTCTCGGGGTCGGTGAGGACCTCGATCCAGGTGAACCCGTCGGGGTTCGTCCACACCGGGTTGTAGACGCGGGTGAAGTAGACCTCGAGGCGCCCGCGCCCCTCCTTCAGGAAGTGGGGCAGCAGGAACGAGAGCTCGTTCAGCGCGAGGGGGTACTCGATCGGCCAGGTGAGCTCGTTCCACGTGTGGGGGTGGGGCGGGACGTGGATCGGGCGCGGGATGAACTTGTTCCACGCGTTCGGGTAGACCCCGCCCGGCGTGGCGACCGCGCCGAGGAGCGCGTTCAGGAGGAAGAGCGTCCGCGAGACCTGCCAGCCGCCGAGGTTGCCCGCCGCCGCGGACCGCCACGAGTGCGTCGACAGCCGCGACCCCGCGCCGGCCACGGCCCGGGCGACGCGCTCGATCTGCGCGGCGTCCACGCCCGACTCCCGCGCGGCGAGGTCGAACGTGTAGGCGGCGTAGAGCCCGCGCAGGAGCTCCTCGAAGCGCTCGAAGGTCCCGGGGCCACCCGGGTCCTCGTTCGCGAGGAACTCCTCCCAGTTCCACCAGCGACGGACGAACGTGCGGTCGTACGCGCCGGTCGCGATGACGTGGTTCGCGATCGCGAGGAGGATCGCCGCCTCCGACCCCGGCCAGGGCGACACCCACTCGTCGGCGTGCGTCGCGCTGTTCGACAGCCGCGTGTCGAAGACGATGAGCTTCGCGCCGCGTTCCTTCGCGTCCATCACGCGCTGCGCGTGCGGGTTGAAGTAGTGGCCGGCCTCGAGGTGGGAGGAGATGAGGAGCACGACGTCGGCGTTCGCGTGGTCGGGGCTCGGGCGGTCGATGCCCGTCCACAGGTGGTAGCCCGCGCGCGCGCCCGAGGAGCAGACGTTCGTGTGCGAGTTGTGGCCGTCGACGCCCCACGACGCGAGGACGCGCTCGGTGAAGCCGTCCTCGCCGGGCCGACCGACGTGGTACATGACCTCGTTCGGTCGGCCGTCGGTGATCGCGGCGCGGATCCGGCCCGCGATATCGTCGAGCGCCTCGTCCCACGTGACCGGCTCCCAGCGCCCCTCCCCGCGTTCCCCCGCGCGGCGCAGCGGCCCGAGGATGCGGTCGGGGTCGGTGACCTGGTTGATCGTCGCGGGGCCCTTCGCGCAGTTGCGGCCGCGCGAGCCGGGGTGCTCGGGGTTGCCCTCGAACTTCCGGATCTCGAGGGTCTCGGGGTCCACGTAGGCGAGGAGCCCGCAGGCCGACTCGCAGTTGAAGCAGGTCGTCGGCACGAGCATCGACCGTCGCTCGACGCGTTCCGGCCAGGCCTTCGGGTCGAGCTCGACCCAGTCGTCCCAGCGCTCCTTCGGCGGGAACGCCGCGAGGTGGATGCGGCTCGCGCCCGGGTAGAAGGTCTCGCCGCGCGCCTCGGTGTCGGCGCGGGCGACGCGGACGCGCCGCGCGAGGCGGTCGACGTCGGGGCGGCCGGAGCGGTCGCGACGGCTCATGCGAGCGGCACCGACTGGCCGGCCTGGACGTAGGCGTGCTCGTGCGCGAGGAGACCGAGGAGCGCCGCGACGGCGGCCGCGGGGCCGATCGCCGGGGCCGCCGCGCCGAGCGCGACGAGGACGACGCCGGCGCGGAAGAACCACGCGTAGCGGCCCGAGGTCATCTCGTGGGCGGCGAGGCGCGCGTGCGCGGTCGGGTGCGGGAGCGCGACCTCGCCCGCGACGAAGGCGAGGTGGACGATGGAGGCGACCGAGAGGACCCACGCGAAGGGGGTCGCGGGCGCGGCCACCGCGACCGCGGCGAGCGCCATCGTGGCCGCGCCCGCGAGCCCCGCCTGCACCGCGATGTGCGGCGCGAGGAGCGGGCTCTGCCAGAGGTCGCGCGCCTTCGAGCGCGCGAAGAGGAAGGCCGTGTAGATCGCGGTCATCAGGCCGAGCGGCGCGCCGAGCGCGGCGAGCGGCAGGTGCCACCGCTCCGTCCCGAGGAACGAGTCGAGCAGGTGCGCCGACACGACCGCGCCGAAGCCGAGGATGATGAACCCGCCGCGCACGAGCCAGCTCCGCCACTGCGGTCGCGTGAAGATGAGGTAGAAGCGCTCCGGGTGCTCGAGGTCGAGGATGAGCACGACGCCGGTGATCGCGAGGAACGCGAGCGTGACGAGCGGTCCGGTCCATCGCCAGAGCACGCTCGACCCGTCGACCGCGCCGAGGAGCACGAGCAGGAGCGGCACGAGGTACGCGCCCGCGGCGATGTTCTTCGTCCACGTGTAGAGCGACACCCGCCAGTCCCACGGCGCGCTGTGCGCGACGTCGTAGGCGAGCACCGCGGCCGCGGAGGAGTTCGCGTGGCCGCGGGGCGCGCCGGACGTGACCGCGTGCGGACCCGACGGCTGCTCCGACCACATGAAGATGCCGCCCTCGGGCCGTTCCGCGGCGAGCGGATCGAGCGTCACCTGCGATGCACCCTTGTAGAAGACCTTCGGCCGGGTCTCCTTCTCGGGTCGGCGCACGGCGACCGGATCGCGCTGCGCGATCTGCGCGGCCTTCGACGTCGGGTCGTGGAGGTCGCCGACGATGATCGCCTCGACGGGGCAGACCGTAACGCACGCGGGCTCGAGGCCGACGTCGAGCCGGTGCGCGCAGAAGTTGCACTTCTCCGCGGAGTGGTCCTCGGGGTTGATGAAGATCGCGTCGTACGGGCAGGCGGCGATGCACGCCTTGCACCCGATGCAGATCGACTTGTCGAAGTCGACGATGCCGTCGTCGCGGCGGTACATCGCAGAGGTCGGACAGGCGGACACGCACGGCGCGTGTTCGCACTGGTTGCAGCGGGTGACCTGGAAGGCGCGCCGCGCCTGCGGGAACACGCCGACGTCGACGTACTTCACGTACGTGCGGGTCACGCCGAGCGGGACCTCGTTCTCGGACTTGCACGCGGTCGTGCACGCGTGGCACCCGATGCAGCGGGACTGGTCGAGCACCTTGATCCAGCGGGGCGTCGTGCCCGTCCCGTCCGCTTCGAGGACCATCAGCCGACCGCCCGTTCGGCGACGCTGCGGCAGACCGCGTCGCAGATCGCCTCGAGCGAGGGGTCGGCGACCGCGTACCGGACCGTCCGACCGACGCGTCGTCCGCGCACGAGCCCGTCGGCCTGGAGGCGCGCGAGGTGCTGGGAGACGTTCGTCACGGTCGTGCCGGACAGGCGGGCGAGGTCGCTCACCGAGGTCTCGCCGTGGTCGAGGAGCGAGCGGACGACGCGGAGCCGCGTCGGGTCGGCGAGGAGCGCGAACCGCCGCGCGGCCGCGTCGAGCACCCCGTCCGGGACCCCCCGCATCGCCCCACCCTAGCCCTCGTTCCAGTGGCGGGTCAAAGGTCGGGCGGGGCGAGGTGGGCCCGGGGCGGCGCCTGCCGCGCCTCCGGTAGCATCGCCACGTGCGCGTCCTCCTGCGGTTCGACGGCTGGATCCTCGGTGCCTCGTTCGCCTCCGGCCACACGTTCGTCTTCGGCCGGTGGACGGACTCCCCGTTCGGCTCGTTCGCCGACCTCATGCGCCGCGATCCGGACGGGACCCGCACGCTCGTCGCGCCGACCGCGGAGGTCGAGCGCTTCGTCGACGCCCACTACCGCTTCGATCGCACGGAACGCGCGGAGGTGCGGGTCGGCCGCGAGGGCGACCGGCTGGTCGCCCTCG